>JAKSSN010000025.1 GCA_024403095.1 Oscillospiraceae bacterium | reverse complement strand
TATATCGTATTCACCAGTTTGAAAAGCAGGAAATGATCGTTGTCTGCAAGCCCGAAGATTCCATGGCATGGTACGAAAAGATGTGGCGCTTCTCCGTTGAGCTGTTCCGCAGCATGGAGATTCCTGTACGTCAGCTGGAATGCTGCTCCGGCGACCTGGCTGATCTTAAGGTGAAGTCCTGCGATATTGAAGCATGGTCTCCCAGACAGCAGAAGTACTTTGAAGTATGCTCCTGCTCCAACCTGGGTGATGCACAGGCACGCAGATTGAAAATGAGAGTAAAGGGTGCTGACGGCAAGATGTATCTGCCCCACACTCTGAACAACACCGTAGTTGCTCCTCCCCGCATGCTGATCGCCTATCTGGAGAACCACCTGCAGGCTGATGGCAGCGTGACGATCGCTGAAGTGCTTCGTCCCTACATGGGCGGCACTGAAGTGCTGGTTCCCAAGAAATAATCAAACAATTTTCACTAACAAAACATTAAAACAGACGGTACTCATTTCTGAGTACCGTCTGTTTTTTGCTGTTTCCCTACTTTATATAATTTAGAATACGGATTTTTCTTGAAATCAACACCCCATTTTGCTATAATATATTGAATAATAATAGGGCATTCTGCGCCTTTCAACAAGTTTTGCACAGTGAGGGTAAATGTTATGAATTCCATGAATGATATTTGGACTGAGATTCTTAAAATACTATCCAAAAAACTTACCCCCACAGCAATCAACACCTGGTTTTCCGAATGCAAAGTCGTAGATCTTACCGACTGTAATCTGGTGATTTCTGCACCCAACGAATTTAAAAAGAATATCATCTCGCAGCGCTTTTCCGAATCGATCCGCGAGTGCCTTTCCGATATTTTCTCCTGCCCATTCGATCTTCAGGTGATTCTGGAAGAAGACATTCAGGAATATCAGGATAATATCAAGGATGAAAAAGATCCCCTGCCCGAAATGGTCGGCTATACCTTCGACCGATTTATCGTTGGAAAATCCAATCAATTCGCTCATGCTGCTGCAAAAGCAGTTGCCGAAAACCCGGGAAAGACCTACAACCCGCTGTTTATTTACGGTAACTCCGGCCTTGGAAAGACCCACCTTCTTATGGCCATCGGCCAGGAGATCCGCACCAAAAACCCAAGTGTAAAGATCACCTACATCAAAGGTGACGATTTCATGAACGAGATGGTGAAATCCATTCGTGAAAATTCCACCGAAGAGTTCCGTACCAAATACCGTAATTCCGATCTTTTCCTGGTGGACGATATTCAGTTTATTGCCGGCAAACAGCAGACACAAAACGAATTTTTCCACACCTTCAATTCCATTTATGAGGCTGGCCACCAGATCGTTATCACATCCGACCGTCCCCCCAAGGAAATGGCCACGCTGGAAGATCGGCTGGTATCCCGGTTTGAAGGCGGTCTGCTGGCAGATATCCAGCCGCCCGATCTTGAGACCCGTATGGCGATCACCCGCAACAAAGCCGCTCAGCTTGGTCTTGTGATCTCTGACGAAGCCGTAGAGTATATTGCCGCCAACGTAAAAGCAAATATCCGCCAGCTGGAAGGCGTGATCAAACGCATTACGGCCTATAAGGATATTCTGAACCAGGTGATCACGCTGGATGTTGTGAAAGACATTATTAAGAATGTGGAACCCAGCGATAACATTCCAAATCCCGAAAAGATCATGCGCGAAGTAGCCCGCTACTACAGCCTGAGAGAAGAGGAAATGAAGAGCGAAAGCCGCTCGAAGAATGTGGCTATGGCCCGCCAGGTAGCGATGTATGAAATGCGTGCCCTTACGAATATGTCGCTGAACGATATTGGCAAGCAGTTTGGAAAAAACCATTCCACCGTTCTTTCCTCCATTAAGAAAATTGAGGAACTTATGAGCAGTGACAGCTCAGTTTCTGCCGTGATCCGCGACATCACCTCCAATATCAATTCCAACTGAACGCATTAAAGTTTTCAACAAATTGCTGTTGAAATGTTGATGCTTTTACTGTTGAAAACTTTTAAGCAAATTTTCTGTTGAAAACCGCTTTCGATTATCAACAGGTTTTCAAATCCGAAAAACCGCATGAAATCAAGCGATTTGCGGGTTTATCAACAATTTTTCGCTCTAACTCTATTATTACTAAAAAAATATAATTTATATATATCTGCCTGAAAGAGAATTCTTTCAGAGTAAGGAGAACGTACCATGAAATTTTCCTGTGAAAAAGCTATGCTTCAGACAGCCTGCACCGTTGCATCCCGCGCAGTAGCATCCAAGAGCCCGATCCCCGCAGTGGAAGGTATTCTGCTGGAAGCCGGTGCATGCCTTCGTGTTACCGGATATGACCTGAAAAAAGCAATCTATACCGATTCCGAGGCAGTAGTGGACCAGCCCGGTTCCATCGTTTTAAATTCCCGCCTGTTCGGCGAGATCATTCGCAGACTGCCCGACGGCACGGTGACCATCGCCAGCGATGAGAACAATGCGGTAAGCCTGAAGTGCGGAAAGATCAGCTATAATATCATGGGTATGGATCCTTCCGATTATCCTGAACTTCCCCGCATGAATGAAAACAACAGTTTTTCTCTTCCTCAGGAAAAACTGAAAAAGATGATTAACCAGACAATCTTTGCTATTTCCACCAACGACATGCGCCCCATTTATACCGGCACGCTGTTTGATGTAGAGAACGACACGCTTACCATGGTATCGATCGACGGTTACCGCCTGGCAAAGCGAGTGGAAAAGCTGGCAGAGACCAACACGGAAAAATGCAGCTTTGTTGTTCCCGGCAACACCCTTTCCGATGTGGAAAAGATCTGCGCCGATAGTGAAGAGCCTGTGAAAATCTCAGTTGGCGATAAGCACATCAGCTTTTTCATTGGCTCTACTGTAGTGATCAGCAGAAGACTGGAAGGCGAATTCCTGAATTATAAAAAGTCTATTCCGGAAAACTTCCGCTACACAATGAAAATTGAAAAATCCGACCTGATGCGTACCGTTGACCGTGTTTCTCTGATCATTACAGAAAAGAGCAACATTCCGGTTCGTCTGAAGTTTGGTGATGGAAGCATTCTCTGCTCCTGCGCCACCGTGATCGGCAATGCAGAAGACCTGTGCCTGTGCGAGGGCAGCGGAGATAACCTGGAAATTGGATTTAACGACAAATATATTACAGAAGCACTGAAAAATGCCCCGGTAGATAATATCCTCTTCTGTGTGAACACCTCTAATTCTCCCTGCGTGATCAAGGCAGGCGACGGAACCGAGAGTTTCACCTACATGATCCTGCCGGTACGTCTGCGTGCAGGAGAATAAACTATGGAAAAAATTACGATCAGCACAGAATTCATTAAGCTGGATTCTTTTCTCAAATATGTATCGGCGGTTGCTTCCGGCGGTGAAGCAAAGATTCGCATTGCCGAAGGCGAAGTAAAGGTAAATGGCGAAGTATGCACGATGCGCGGCAAGAAGATCCATCCCGGCGATATTGTTGAGCTGGATGGAAATCAGTTTGAAGCAGTTGGCAAATGAAAATTGACCGCATTGTACTGAATGGCTTTCGCAATTATGAGTGGGAAAGTGCTCAGTTTGATCCCGGCATCAATGTGATCACGGGGCAGAACGCGCAGGGTAAGACCAATCTGCTGGAAGCAGTGTATATGCTTTCCGGAGGAAAAAGTTTTCGTACCCGCTACGATAAAGAAATCATAGGCTTTGGCTATTCCGGCGCAGAGATCCTTGCGGATGTGACCAGCAGAAACCGTAATCATACGGTAAAAATGAACCTGATTCAGGGACAGACGAAAAAAATACTGGTAAATGGAGTAAAGACCAAAGCTTCAGAACTGGGTGAGCTTGTAAATACCGTGCTTTTTTGCCCGGATGACCTGAATATCATTCGTGACGGGGCAGCCGTTAGACGAAAGCTGCTGGACAATGCAATCAGCCAGATACGGCCGCAATATGCAGAATATCTTGCAGATTACAACCGGCTGTATGAACACAAGACCCGCATACTGCGCGACTGGAATGAAAAGCCCTCGCTTTTAGATACACTGGATGAGTTTTCCGATGGGATGTGCAGGCTTTCTGCAAGAATGATCCGTTACCGGGCTGCTTTCAGTACAAGGCTGAATGAAGCCTCCGGCCCCATTCACAAGGAATTTTCCAGCGGCAGGGAAGAGCTTTCTATTCAGTACAAAACGGTGAGCACTGTAACTGATCCGTTTGCATCTGTATCTGAGATCTATTACCAGATTTGTGAGCACCAGGAACGGCACAGAAAAGCTGAGATCGAAAGCTGCCAGTGCCTTACCGGCTGCCACAAGGATGACCTGGAAATTCAGATCAATGGCCATGATGCGCGCAGTTTTGCATCTCAGGGACAGACCAGAACGGCTGCACTTTCCATTAAGCTGGGCGAGAGAGAAATATTCCTGGCAGAAACCGGGGAATACCCGATCCTTCTGCTGGATGATGTTCTTTCAGAGCTTGACAGCGGAAGACAGGAATTTGTTTTAAATCGAATCGGCGGCGGTCAGACTCTGATCACCTGCTGTGAAGACGAAGGAATCTCCCGTAAAACGGGAGGAAAACTTCTGTTTGTTGAAAAAGGACTTATACGCTGATGTATCTGAATATCGGCAGCGGATTGATTATAGAAGAGAAAAATATAATTGGAATTTTTGACCTGGATAATACCAGCCAATCGCACCTTACACGTGCCTATCTGAAGCTGGCAGACCAGAGCGGAGCCGTGATCAATGCGGCAGAAGATATTCCAAAATCATTTATTGTTTGCGAAGAAAAAGGCAGAACAACCATTTATTTATGCCAGGCTGCATCCTCAACTTTAAATAAACGATGTGCAGCCGGACAGATTCTGAATTGATTGTTCATTGGCGGAGGAAAATATGGCAGAGAATATAGCAAAAATGGAAGCATCCCAGGAATACGACGCAGGTGCAATCCAGGTTCTGGAAGGACTGGAAGCAGTACGCAAGCGCCCCGGTATGTATATCGGCAGCACTTCATCCAGCGGTCTTCATCACCTGGTGTATGAAATAGTGGATAATGCAATCGACGAGGCTCTGGCAGGTTTCTGCACGCGGATCAACGTTTCCATAGAAGAGGGAGATGTAATTCGTGTAGAAGACAACGGCCGAGGCATTCCTGTAGATACCCAGGAGCAGACGGGAAAATCTGCTTTGGAAGTGGTTTATACCGTGCTGCATGCCGGCGGTAAGTTCGGCGGCGGAGGATACAAAGTATCCGGCGGTCTGCATGGTGTTGGTGCATCGGTTGTTAATGCGCTTTCCGAGTGGCTGACCGTTCAGGTTCACCGCAACGGCCAGATCTATGAGATGAGCTTTTCCCGCGGTGCAATCACCGAGAGTATTCACGTGGTGGGAACTACGGATCATACCGGCACTACCGTGCGTTTTAAACCCGATCCTGATATGTTCGACACCACCGTTTATGAATATGAGATCCTGCATACCCGTATGCGGGAACAGGCATTTCTGAATGCTGGCCTTACCATAGCAATTGAAGACCTTCGTGCAGGCAAGGAACAGAGCGAAGTACTGTGCTACAACGGAGGTATCCGCGAATTCGTAAGCTATCTGAACCGCAGCAAGGCTCCTCTGCATGAGGATGTGATCTATCTCAGCGGAAGCTCCGGCGATGCAGTGGCCGAGATCGCATTTCAGTACAGCGACAGCTACAATGAACTGCTGGTTTCTTTTGCCAATGATATTCACACACCGGAAGGCGGTATGCATGAAACCGGTTTTAAATCTGCCCTGACGCGTGTGATCAATAACTATGGCACAAAAACAAAGGTCATCAAGGGCGACGACAAGGTTTCCGGTGAAGATGTTCGCGAAGGTATTTCCGCTGTTATTTCTGTAAAACTGCCGGAAGCACAGTTCGAGGGACAGACCAAGCAGAAACTGGGCAATGCCTATATCCGTACCCTGGTGGAAAGCCTTGTGAACGACCAGCTGGCTACTTATCTGGAAGAGCATCCTGCCACGGCAAAGATCATTCTGGAAAAGGCAATGATGGCCAACCGTGCAAGAGAAGCTGCCCGCAGAGCCAAAGAAAACGTAAGAAGAAAGACCGGTCTGGAATCCGGCCAGATGCCGGACAAACTGCAGGACTGCAATGAACGCGACCCGTCCCTGTGCGAAATTTACATCGTTGAGGGCGATAGTGCTGCAGGTTCTGCCATTCAGGGCCGCGACAGCCGCTTCCAGGCGATCCTTGCCATGTGGGGCAAGATGCTGAACGTGGAAAAGGCTCGCGAAGATAAAATCTATAATAATGATAAGCTGTATCCCCTGATCGCAGCATTGGGAACCAACATCGGCAATGAGTTCAACATCGATAAGCTCCGTTACCAGAAGATCATTATTATGGCGGATGCTGATGTGGACGGAAGCCATATCCGTACGCTGCTGCTTACCTTCTTCTTCCGCTATATGCGCCCGCTGATCGAAAACGGATATGTATATTCCGCAGTACCGCCGCTCTATAAGCTGAGCCGCGGCAAAAAGCAGCGCGTGGCCTATTCAGACGATGAACGTGACCGGATCAGTGCAGAGATGCGCGACGGAAACGAAAACGTTAAAATTGATATTTCCCGCTTTAAAGGTCTTGGTGAAATGGATCCCCACGAGCTTTGGGAAACCACTATGGATCCCGAGACCCGCTCCCTTCGCCGCATTACGCTGAGTGATGCGATCATAGCCGACACAACCTTCTCTGTGCTTATGGGAGAAGATGTGGAAAGCCGCCGCGAATGGATCGAGCGCAATGCAAAATATGCAGTGAATCTTGACTTCTGATGGAGTAAGTGAAAAATGGCACAACATAAAAGAGACTATAAACCGGAGGATATTGCATTTCCAAATCAGGTGATCACAGAATCCGAACTGGTTAAGGAAATGGAAAACAGCTACATTGAATATGCAATGTCTGTTATTGTGGGCAGAGCTCTGCCGGATGTGCGCGACGGTTTAAAGCCGGTTCACCGCCGCATCCTGTATGCACTGTATGAAGACGGACTCACCAGTGACAAGCCGTTTAAAAAGTCGGCTACCTGCGTGGGCGACGTGCTGGGTCGTTACCATCCCCATGGCGACTCTTCTGTTTACGATGCAATGGTGCGTCTTGCACAGGACTTTTCCATGCGTTATATGCTGGTGGATGGCCACGGCAACTTTGGTTCCGTTGACGGCGATCCCCCTGCTGCTTACCGTTACACCGAGGCTCGTCTTTCAAAAATCTCTAACGAGATGCTGAAAGACATCGATAAGGAAACCATTGACTGGGCTCCGAACTTTGACGAGAGCATGAAGGAACCGGTCGTGCTGCCGTCCCGTTTTCCCAACCTGCTGGTAAACGGTTCCAGCGGTATTGCCGTTGGTATGGCAACCAATATCCCGCCCCATAATCTTACCGAGGTCATTAACGCCTGCATCTGCGTGCTGGATAATGAAAATGCAACATTGGATGATCTGATGCAGCATGTAACCGGCCCGGATTTTCCCACCCGCGGCATTATTATGGGCCGTAACGGGATCCGCCAGGCTTATGCCACCGGCCGCGGACGTATTGTGGTTCGTGCACGCACAGAATTTGAAGAGTATGGCCGCGACAAGCGTATCCGCATTATTGTAAATGAACTGCCCTATCAGGTGAACAAGAGACAGCTGATTAAAAACATCGCCGACCAGGTGCGTGAAAAGCGCCTGGAGGGAATCTCTGACCTGCGCGATGAAACAGACCGCAACGGTATGCGAGTGGTTATTGAGCTGAAGAAAGATGTGAATCCTCAGATCGTGCTGAACCATCTGTTTACCCAGACGGCAATGCAGTCGGCTTTTAATGTAAACATGCTGGCACTGGTAAACAACCAGAGCCAGCCCAAGATCCTTTCGCTGCGTCATATTCTGGACGAGTATCTTACTTTCCAGCAGGAAGTGATCGAGCGCCGTACCCGCTACGACCTGCGCAAGGCAGAGGAGCGGGCTCATCTGCTGCAGGGACTGCTGATTGCACAGGATAATATCGACGAAGTAATTCGTATTATCCGCAGCAGCTATGATAATGCCAAGCAGAACCTGATGGAGCGCTTTAACCTTTCCGAAGTACAGGCTCAGGCAATCTGTGACATGCGTCTGATTCAGCTGCAGGGACTGAACCGCGAAAAGCTGGAAGCAGAATACAAGGAAATTGAAGAGAAGATCGCCTACTATCGCCAGCTGCTGGCAGATCCCCAGCTGATCAAAGGCGTGCTGAAGGATGAACTTACCGCAATTCGCGATAAGTTTGGCGACAAGCGCAAGACCGAGATCTGCGATGTGGAGGAAGAAATTGAAGACGAGGATCTGATTGCCGAAGAGACCTGCGTGTTCACACTGACCCACGAGGGATACATCAAACGCCTGGCAGCCAGCGAATACAAAGCCCAGGGCCGCGGCGGCCGCGGAGTAAAGGGTGTGACGACCAAGGAAGAGGACTATGTAAAGACGATATTTACTGCCTCTACCCATGACCATATCCTGTTCTTCACCAGCAAGGGCAAGGTATATATCCGTAAGGGATACCGCATTCCTGTGGCAGGAAGAACGGCAAAGGGAACCAACATCGTGAATATCCTGCCGCTGGAGAACGGCGAGATAAAGGAAAAGATCAGTTCCATGATCGCTGCCCGTGAAATATCCGAGGACAGCTATCTGATCTTTGTTACCCGTAACGGCACCGTTAAGAGAATGTCGCTGGAAGCACTGCGCAACGTGAGAAACAGCGGAATCCGTGCCCTTACGATCGACGAGGGTGATGAACTGATCTCGGTGCTTGAAACGGATGGCAAACGCAAGGTGATCATTGCCACCCATAAGGGCCAGTGCGTGTGCTTTGACGAAAATGACGTGCGTCCCATGGGCCGTACCGCCGTTGGCGTAAAGGGCATTACCCTGAAGGGCGACGACTACGTGGTTGGCGCAGTAGACTGCGGCGAGAATGACACCATTCTTACGGTAACGGAAAACGGCTACGGCAAACGCACCGAAAGCAGTGAGTTCACTGTGCATTACCGCGGCGGCAGCGGAATGAAGTGCCATCAGATCACGGAGAAGACCGGTGACCTGGCAGGAATCCTGGTTGCGGAAAACGAGGATGATGTACTCCTGATCTCAAACGATTCCGTTATTATCCGCTTTGCGGCAGCTAATGTTTCCTCTTCCGGCCGTGCAACCCAGGGTGTGCGTCTGATGCGCCTGCTGGCAGGAAGCAAGATCGCAGCCGTGGAAAAGACGATGAAAGAACAGGAAGCAGAAAAAGAAGAAGGCGAAGTGCCTTCTGCGGAAGAGCTGCCGGAACAGGACGAGAACTGATAACAATAATAAGCAGCAGAACGGAGGGAAGAAACCGTGAACAGCCAGAATGCCAATCAGAAAAAGAAAAAGGGAAATCCAATCGTTCTTGCGCTGGTGCTGGCCTATGTTGTGATCACCGCTGCAGTTGGTGAGCTTGGAACCGACATTCTTGCTGTGATTATTGGCCCGGTCATTGTTGCTGTGATTATTGCGGCTGTTGTTATTTCAAAGAAAAAAGGCAGCGGCTCCGCACAGGTGCACAGCCATGACCGGATCGGAAAAAGCAAGGATGCCGTGTATAAACCGTCCAACTGCAAAGGAATTGAACACTGGGTCACTCAGCTGGATGGATTCCTTGCAGCCGGAATCATCGAAAAGGATGAATACAAGGTGCTGCTGAACAGTTACAGAAAGAACTATGACGAAAACGGTAACTATTTATACTGATGGAGCCTGCAGCGGAAATCCCGGACCGGGCGGTTGGGGAGCAATCCTGTGCTGGAACGGCCATGAGAAGGTCCTTTCCGGCGGCGAGGCGCATACCACAAACAACCGCATGGAGCTGACGGGGGTGATTCAGGCGCTTCAGGCCCTGAAGGAGCCCTGTACTGTGGAGCTTTGGTCCGATTCCCGCTATGTGATCGATGCACTGGAAAAGGGCTGGGCGTTTGGATGGAAGAAAAAGGGCTGGGTCAAGTCCGATAAAAAACCTGCTCTGAACCCGGATCTGTGGGAAGTGCTGCTGCAGCTGGTGCAGAAGCACGAAATGCATTACCACTGGGTAAAGGGACACGCAGAAAACGAGTACAACAACCGCTGCGACCAGCTGGCGGTTGCCGAGCGGGAAAAATACGCAGATTAACTTAAAACTCATGCAGGGAAATGCAAGGAACTGTCCTCCGGACGAAGCTAAGGGAGCGGTCCCTTGTTTTTCCTTTTTTGAACGGAACCAACTATGATACAGAAACTGATCGAACAGATCTTAAATAATCGAGAGGCAGCCGACCTCCCCTCCCTGGTGGAGAGGGGTGGACTGCCTGCGCTCATTTCCGGCCTTTCACCGGTCCACCGCACCAATCTGGCTGCCGCACTTCATCAAAAGCTGCAGCGGCCGCTGTTTGTGGTATGTCCGGACGATACCTCTGCCGAACTGTTTGCAGCGGACCTGATGGCGATGACGGGAAAAGAAGTGAGCCTGATCACCTCCCGTGAGTTCACCTTTTATGCAGCGGAGGCAGTATCCCGCCAGAGTGAGCAGAAGCGCATTGCGGCGCTGGATGAGATCAGCGCCGGAAAAACGGAAATTGCAGTCGGATCCATTGCAGGCCTTCTGCAGCGGACCATTCCAGCAGACACCTTGCAGAGGGCTGCTTTTACTCTTGAAAATAATGGAGAATATGCCCCGGAGGATGTGGAGGCTGCTCTGCTGAACTGCGGCTATGTACGCACAGCACAGGTAGAAGGTCCCGGCCAGTTTTCACGCCGGGGAGGAATTCTGGATTTCTTTTCTCCTGCGGATCAGGAACCGATTCGTGTGGAATTCTGGGGCGATGAAATCGACTCCATGAGCCGCTTTGATATCTCCGACCAGCGCCGTACCGAACAGGTGGATTCCTGCCGGATCCTGCCGGCAGCAGAAACCCTGCCTGCCATGACGGCAGGGGGCATCAGTGTGCTATGCCGCGAGATTCGAAGCTATGCCGATAAGTATGAAACCCGAAAAAAGAGTGAGCTGAGAGATCATGTGGTGGCTACCCTGCGCCGCGACTGCGAGCGCATGGAAAATACCGTGAATATCTCGGATGCTGACCGGTATATGCCGATCATCTATCCCAAAGCATTTGCGCTGGACTATATCCCGGAGGAAGCCTTCCTGGTGATCGACCGGCCGAACCGCTGCGCGGAGCAGGCAAGGACCTATGAAAAACAGCTGGCGGGAGATATCCGTGAGCAGTGCGCCAGGGGAGATATGGTGATGTCTTCGGACAGCTATCTGCTGGGCGTGGACGAAGCCTTCCGAAAGATGGCAGAGTTCCCGGTGTATATGGAAGAGGCCTTTACCATTGGCAACTGCCCGATTCCGCCCAAAACGCTCACCAGCATTGCGGCAAAGCAGCTGCCCGGATACGGCGGCAGTGCACAGGCTGCGGCAGAGGATGTGAAGCTGTATCTGAAGCAGAACTATGCAGTGGCTGTGCTGGCAGCGGATGAGCGCCGCGCCAAGGTGCTGCAGACCTTTTTTAATGATAATTCGATTCCTGCCATTATTGATGCAGAAATGAAAAGACTGCCGGAGAGCGGAAAGTGCCGCATCGGCATAGGCTCCATTTCAGCAGGCATGGAATATCCGCAGCTGCGGCTGGTGATTTTGACCGATGCCCAAATGCTGCATCTTGGCAATAAGAAAAAACAGAAACCCAAGAAAAAACTGCCGCCCGGCCGGGTGAAGATCGAATCGTATGCCGACCTTACGGTGGGCGATTATGTGGTGCACGAAAACCACGGCGTGGGAAAATTTGCTGGCATCGTAAAGATGCAGGTGGATGGGTTTGAAAAAGACTATGTCCGCATCAATTATGCGGGAACCGATTGCCTGTATGTTCCGGCTACACAGCTGGATATGGTGAGCAAATATACCGGGGCACCAACCGGCGGAGAGGAAAAGCAGGTAAAGCTCTCGAAGCTTGGCGGCACGGAATGGGTAAAGACCCGAAGCCGCGCCAAGGGAGCAGCCAAGGACATGGCCAAAAAGCTGATCGCGTTGTATGCGCAGCGACAGCGGCTGCCCGGCTATGCTTTTTCCCCTGACAGCGAATGGCAGACGGAGTTTGAAGACAACTTCGGCTACACCGAAACCGATGATCAGCTGCGCTGTATTGCAGAGATCAAGCGGGATATGGAGTCTTCGGTTCCCATGGACCGCCTGCTGTGCGGCGACGTGGGCTTTGGAAAGACGGAAGTTGCACTGCGCGCCGTGATGAAATGTGTGCTGGATGGAAAACAGGCAGCAATTCTTGTGCCGACTACCGTGCTAGCTCAGCAGCATTACCAAACGGCACTTCAGCGCTTCTTCGGTTTCCCGGTGAATATTGAAGTAATGAGCCGGTTCAAGACCGATGGCCAGATGAGCAAGACCCTTGCGAATATCGCCAACGGAAAATGCGACCTGGTGATCGGAACGCACAGGCTGCTTTCCAAGGATATTCATTTTAAAGACCTTGGTCTGCTGGTGGTGGATGAGGAGCAGCGCTTTGGCGTTACCCATAAGGAGCACATCAAGGAAATGTCAAAGGGTGTGGATGTGCTTACGCTTTCCGCTACCCCAATCCCGCGCACACTGAATATGGCGCTTTCCGGGATCCGCGACATGTCCAGCATTGATGAGCCGCCGGAGGACCGCCTGCCGGTGCAGACATTTGTGATGGAGCATGACTGGAACGTGGTAGCGGATGCCATTCGGCGAGAGCTGCAGCGCGGCGGGCAGGTATATTACCTGCATAACCGGGTGGAGGATATTGAACGGACTGCCCTGCGCATTGCAAAACTGCTGGAAGATGAGAACGCCAGCGTTGCTGTGGCTCACGGTAAAATGGACAAGAATACGCTGAACTCTGTGATGGAGCGGGTGATCAACGGCGAGGTACAGGTGCTGGTATGCACGACTATTATAGAAACCGGTATTGATATTCCCAACGTAAACACACTGATCATTGAAGACGCAGACCGGCTTGGCCTTGCGCAGCTGCACCAGATCCGCGGCCGTGTGGGCCGGTCCAGCCGAAGAGCTTCGGCGTACCTGACGTTCCGCGAAAACAAAGTGCTGAATGAGGACGCGGAAAAGCGGCTGAATGCGATCAGAGAATTTGCGCAGTTCGGCAGCGGTGTGAAGATCGCCATGCGCGACCTGGAGATCCGCGGCGCGGGCAACCTGCTGGGTGCGGAGCAATCCGGCCATATGATCGATGTGGGTTACGACATGTATATGAAGCTGCTGAACGAGGCAGTGCTGGAGGAACGCGGCATCGCGGTGCCGCCGAAGGCGGAATGCTCGGCAGACCTTGCAGTGGCAGCCAATATTCCCGACCGGTATATTCCTGTGCAGGAGCAGCGGATGGATATCTACCGCCGAATTGCTCTTATCCGCACAGAGCAGGAAGCGGAAGACCTGACGGACGAACTGATCGACCGCTTTGGCGACCCACCCCCGGGAGTAATGTCCCTCATGCGTGTGGCAGTGCTGCGAGGAGCAGCAGGAACAGCCGGAATCGTGGATATTTCCCAGAAAGAGGGATACCTGCGATTTGTGGTAAAGGACTTTGATATGCAAAAAGTCAGCATGCTTTACGCCATGCCGGAGTATAAGGGAAGGCTGCGGGTGGAAGCAGGGAACAAACCTTGCCTGAGCCTGAAGATCAAAGCAAAAAACCGTGTGATGGATGAGGCAGAAAAATTTGTTTCGGAATGGAGCAAAGAACCTGCAGCAGGGTAAGAAACGCCTGTACACAAAGAATACAGTGTGATATAGTTCATTCAACCTGAAAAGGAAAGGTGTTATTAAAATGGAAGAAGAAATCAAAACCGTAGAGACCGAAGAAGTGAAGGCAGAAAAGAAATCCGGCCTGAGCATGAAAGGGCTGATCGCTCTTCTGCTGGTGATCTGCATTGCAGGCAGCGCAGTGGTTGGCACGGTGGCCGGCAAAAAAGAAACCGCAGAACCGGAGGAAGAGGCAGTGATCACCGACCCTGCCGAGCTTGAGGAGCAGATCAACGGAACCGGCGAAGTGGCCATGAAAACCATGGACTTTGCTGCGATGTATGCATCCTTTGACCCGGATGAAGTGGTTGCCACAGTGAATGGCAGCGATGTGACCTGGAAAGAATACTTCTACTGGTATTACAGCAATGCAAGCATGCTGGAAAACTATTTCATGCAGATGTATGTATACACCGGCGCTGAAAGCACTTACACCGATGAGCTGAGAGAAGGCGTGACCTATCTGGACTACCTGAAGGACAGCACAGACGGCTACCTGGTTCAGGCAGAGGGAACCCTGCAGTTTATGGCAGAGCATGATGTTGCACTGAGCGACGAAATGAATGCAGAAGTGGATGCAGACATTGCAGCAGCCATTGTGGAAGTATGCGGCGAAGGAGCAACCGACGCAGATTTTGAGGCATATCTGGCCCAGAATTATCTGCCTCTGGATTACTACCGCCAGGTAATGACCCTGGGAAAATACTATGAAGAGGCATCCCGCAAGTTCTTCGGCGAGAACGGCAGTATGCTCACCGAGGAAGAAGTGCAGAGCTGGATGGAAGAGAAGGGATACACCATTGCAAACCACATCCTGTTCCTGAACAGCGACATGGAGACCGGTGAGGCACGCAGCGAAGAGACCATAAAAGCAAACTGCGCCAAGGCAGAAGAGATCCGCGCAGAACTGATGGCAATTGAAGACCCGGCAGAAAGAACCGCAAGATTCTGCGAGCTGAAACAGGAGCTGTGCGAGGATACGGGAAAGGTGGCCTATCCCAACGGCTACATCTTTGTGGAAGGCGAGATGGTAACGGAATTCTATGAAGGCGCTCGCGCACTGCAGGAATATGAAGTATCTGAACCCATTGAAAGCACCTATGGTTACCATGTGATCATGCGTCTGCCGCTGGATACGGAATGGACTATGGGTACCGACGAGAATGGAATGCCCATCACTGCAAGAGCACAGGCAGCAGAAGCAAAGTTCAACGAGATGCTGAGTGCTTACCTGGATACCATAGAAGTGGTATACAGCGAAAAACTGCAGGCATTCGATCCTATGGCTTTCGTGAAATAATAAAATACGGATAATGCAAAATTAGCCCCTAAATGTTGTATATTGTTATGATAATTCAGAAAATATACAACATTTAGGGGCTAAAATTATTTTTCAAAAAAGAGTAAAAAACAGTTGACATAATGAAAAAACAGTAGTATATTAACCAAGCTGTCGCGAACGACCAGGCGGTCAAGTGAGCGAGAGCAAGAGGATCTGAACAAGAGCTTCGAAGTTAAGAACTGAAAAAAGATTTGGGAAAATCAAAAAAGTGCTTGACAAACGAAACTTCCTGTGGTATCCTAACTAAGCTGTCCGGTTGAAAGACCTGCAGCGATGTACCTTGAAAATTGAACAATACGAAAACAAATAGCTTATGCTA
>JAKSSN010000024.1 GCA_024403095.1 Oscillospiraceae bacterium | reverse complement strand
TTAGTTTTTCAAACAGATTTTACGAATGATTAATTATTATGAAAAAGCTACATGACAGTTTTCAGATTCGAAACACCCGGATCAAAAACCGCATCTGCCTGCCTCCTATGGTAGTATGCACTTCCGATGATTCCGGCCTTACTCCGCAAAAAACTGTTGATCGGTACCGTTCTTTTGCCCGCGGCGGAGCCGGTCTACTGATTCAGGAAGCCACCTGCGTAACCAAAGAAGGTCGCCTCGCCAATCGTCAGCTTGGCATTTGGGAAGATGCGCAAATTCCCGGTTTAAAACAGATCACCGACGCGGTTCTTGCCGAAGGCGGAGTGATCGTAGTGCAGTTCCATCTCGCCGGTGTGGTTGGCATCTCGGAGGATCCCTATTGTCCCTCCGCCTATGAATTTGATAAAGACGGCAAGCATATTATTGGCCATGAAATGAGCCCCGCCGAGGTTGAGGGCGTTCGTGATGCGTTTATTGCTGCGGCAAAGCGCGCTGAACTTGCCGGCTATGATGGTGTGGAACTGCATGGCTGCCACAGCTATCTGCTTTCTCAGTTTATGAATTCCCGTGTAAATAAACGAAGCGACCGTTATGCTCAGCCGATGTGCGTCGTAAAAGAAATTGTAGAAGGGATTCGCGCCGCCACTTCCCCTGATTTCATCTGCGGAATCCGTTTAGGCGCTTTTGAGCCTGCTCTCACGGATGGCATTGCTCATGCCAAAGAGCTGGAAGCGATGGGAATTGACTTTATTGATGTTTCTTATGGCTTCGACCGGGAAGCTGACCCGATCTGTCCTTCTGATTTTCCGTATAAAGACATTATTTATGCCGCCGGAGAAATAAAAAAAGCGGTCAATGTGCCCGTGTTTGCTGTTAACACCATTGACACTCCCGCAATTGCCAAGGGCGTCCTGGAGCTGACGGATGTTGACATGGTAGACATTGGAAAGAGCATGATGGTTGACCCGGATTGGGCAAACAAAGCGCTTGCAGGCATCGAGCCAGGCCATTGCCTCCATTGTCCCTACTGCACATGGTTTGCAAATCCCGACACGGATTGCCCGGGGCAAAAGCTATTAGCCAAAACGAAATAATTCACACCCAAAACAAAGAAGGCTGAGCCATGCTCAGCCTTCTTTGTTATTACCAGATATTTGTCTGATCCCGCTCGGGGCGAAGAAACGTGCGCATGAAATCGCACACCAGCTGCAGCGTCTGCGGGCACATATACCCATGGTCCCCGCTTTTCACTGCATACAAAATTACATCCGCGTTTGCTTCCTTTAATTTGCGGTAAAGTGCAGCGCTCTGCCCAAAGTTCACCTTTTTGTCCGTATCCCCGTGGACGATCAGGAATGCCGGCATACTTTCATTCGGTTTCACATGATTCACCGGGCTTGCAAGCTCTGCCAGCTCCCGGTTTTCAAGCAGCGGCCCGCCTACAAGCATAGATTCCGGAGAATCCGCTGCCATATGGTCTACCCCGGGATAATCGTTCATATGCAAAAGATCCGCCGGCCCATAAAAATCTGCCACAGCCATAACCGAATCGTCGTACTCCGGGTAATCATCCAGCCGATATTCCCCCGGTGTAAGCCCGACCATAGCCGCCGTATGTCCTCCGGAAGAGCCGCCCCAAATACCAAACCGCCGGTTGCTGTAACCATAGGTTTCTGCCTGGGAGCGCAAAAAGCGGATCGCTGATTTAACATCTTCCACATTGGCGGGAAAGGTTGCCACAGATGTGTCGCGAAAGCGCACGCTTGCAACCGCAAACCCTTGCGCTGCCACATAGGAAAGCTGTGGAATTGCCATATAAACATTCTGCTCTGCCCAGCCGGATCCCTGCACATATACAATAACCGGTTCATCATTGATTCCCTGCGGAAGGATCAGCTGGATATCCAGCGTTTTTCCATCTCGCCGGGCATAAGTTATGTTGGGAATATAAGTGCACTGATACCAGCCATTCTGGCCGGAATACTGCGGGTATAAAAACTGTGTACCCTCCGGATAAGCCGAATTACGCCATGGAAAATCCATACGATCACCCTTTCAAATATATTCCTGTGAAAAGCTGCGATTATTCAATCGTCTGAATACTTCTCAAACACCTTTTCTGCGCGGTAGCTCATGATCCAGGCTGCAAGCCCCGGCATGATGATCAAAGTAATGGGCATAAGCGCAACCACAATGACCGTAACCACAATAGAGCCCAGCATGATCAGCGTGACCGGCAGATTGGAAACGGAAATAATAAACGCGTTTTTTAACGTTGCCTTTACTGTATTATCGTATCGCGAAAGATAGATAAATACCCAGTTTGCATAAACTGCAATAAGAGCAGCAACCGCATAAAACAGAAAAGAAAATCCTGAGCTTATTCTTCCGCCTTCTGCCAGCGTGCGTACAGCAGCAATATCGCCCATAAGGATAACAGCGGCAGCAAGAAAAATAACTGTCAGCCCCATTCCCTGTTTCAGATTCATTTTAAAACTGTGCCAAAAGCAGTTCCATACATGGTTTTTCTCTTCTCGGATGTTCCTGCGGATCGTGTAATACAATGCCGACAGGGAGGCGCCGGAGGTGATCAGCGGAAGGCTGAAGATCACGAACAGGCTGGTTGCTCCTACAAGGTCGATAATTTTGAATAAAATGGTAAAAAAGGGGTTTTCTTTTTTCTTCGAGTTCATAGCGGCTCCGATCAAATAGTTTTTAAAGCATTATACCACAGTCTGGAACAATTACACCCAGTTTTTGCTGATTCAGACGAATGAATAAAACCGGATGGGAAGCCGGCAAAAGCTCCCCATCCGGGCGTAAAATATTATGCGGGATTTGCAGAACCTGCGATCATTGGATTATTCCTTTGTTTCTTCCTTGCCGTGGTCAAACTTCAGAGACGGTTTGTTCTGATGGCCGCCATACACTTCGGCAAAAATGCCAAGCTCATCTCTCAGGTCAAGATAAGAGAAGTCCATGTGGCCGCCATGTCCCTGGCCGCGTGCCCAAACATCTTTTCCTGTTGTTTTTTTATAATCAGCAAGGATATCTTCATAATCATCTTCCGTCTCAAAGGCAAGATGATGAATACCGCTGCCATGTTCATCTACCCAGCGCTTCAGAGGAGTATCGCCGATCGGTTCAATGATTTCAATTTCCATGCCAAACTTGTGAAGCATTGCAACTTTGAAAAAATCATCATCAAAGCGCTCGCCATTCACATACAGGTCCATCTTTTTGCCTGTCATAAGGCCAACCGGCTCCCAGGGGCCAATACCCATTGCCTCGTAGTTTTTTACTTTTTCTTCCACGTTGGTTGCCAAAATACCGATCTGATATAAAGCTGTAAGTTTGGGTTTCATTTCTTGTCTCCTTATCTCATATTTTAACGTTTTGGGCTTTTCCCCCCGAAGGGGCAAACAGCATTTGTGATTATATAATGCGCCCGCCCAACTGAATTGTCAATCTTTTTCAATTGTTTTTTAATTGACTAAAAAATATGCGATTTTATCGTTGACAAACCAAATATTTGGGCCGATAATAAGCAAGTAAGCTCATGTCATTTTCGCTGTGAGCCTATAGGTATCGTGATTATTTATTAACAATAAAAATGACTAAAAGAAGGAGAATAATTATGAGCGAGCATAACATTAAGCGCAGTGTAACGATCTACAGCTGGCACCGCCAGGTAGAAACCGGCATGATGACTTGGGAAGACTGCATCAAAGCCGCTGTAAAAATGGGCTGCAATGGTATTGAGCTGCTTGGCCAGCTGTACTTCCGCTACTGCCCCGAGGCACTGAAGGAAGATATCGACAAGTGGGAAGAAATGATGTTCAAATATGGCACCAAAACCATCTGTCACGACTTCTTCGTTGATATGACCATGTATAATCACCGCCGCCTCACCACACGTGAAGCAGTGGACATTGTCCGCCGCCATGCTCTGTTCTCTAAGTCCATCAACTGCCCCATTATGCGTCTGGGCGGCACCGTCAGCCCCGAAGTGTTCAAGCAGTCCGTTCCCATTCTGGAAGATCTGGGCGTAAAGATGGGTCTTGAGATCCATAACGGTTCCTCTTCCTTTGTACTGCCTAACGTACAGGGCATCATCGATGTGATCCAGCAGAGCGGCAGCAAATATATCGGCATCGTTCCCGATATGTCCATCTTCTCTCTGAAGATGAGCAACCGCCAGCTGAACAGCGCAATTGCAAATGGTGTTCCTGAAGACTTCGTTAACATGATCGCAGAAACCTACACCAAGGTTCCCAACTCTGAATTCCGCCAGATTTGCGATGGTTACCTGAACGCTTCCAAGGACGATGCAACCCGTTCCTTCCTGGCAATGGCCCGTCGTGTGGAATATTTTGATCCGAAGATCCTGCTTGAGCATATGCCGTACATTGTTCACTGCCATGGCAAATTCTACGAAATGGACGAGAACAACGAAGAAACCACTCTGGATTACCCCGGCATTCTCTCTGCTCTTAAGGAAGGCGGCTATCAGGGTTATATCTCCGCCGAATATGAAGGCGCCCCCATCAACGGCGACACCTTTGAGCCGTTCCGCCGCTATGAAAAGATGCTGGATAAGTATCTGGGAACCTATCCGGAAGGCAACTATTCCGAGTGGCCCGACGCTCGTCCTGCTCCCTTCAAGGGCAACTTCGGCGGCCCGAGCGATAACCTCTGCCCCGAAGGCTTCAAGAACCACTATGATGAAAACGGCAACTGCGATGGTTTCCAGGTTAATGTTGCAAACTACTACTACCGTGGAGTTCCTCTTGCCCTGTTTGAGTCCGCACACGTTGAAGTTGACGGCGTGATCTATGGCCCCGACAAGATGCGTGTTGCTGTTGATGGCGAAGTATTTAAGTTTGAAGATATGTGCGATGTAACTCTGCATTACTGGAACAAGGGCACCCATGCAACCCTGATCGTTGACAAGCCGGGCGGACTTGCTGCCGGCAAGCATCAGGTTGCTGCTACTACGGTTGTTCGTGCATACTACATGCGCGAAGGTATTGCAGGCCAGCTGACCGACAAGGCACTGAAGATGCCTCCCTGCGTGGAGATGGAACTGGAAGAAGCCTGATTCCGGCTGTATTTACAAGTTTTATATGGGGACCAGCTTATCTGGTCCCCTATCTAAGCATCTGATTGGAGCGTAATTTATGAAAAAAACCAGAGTTGCTATTATTGGCTGCGGCGGTATAGCCAACAGCAAACATATGCCTGCCCTCCAGAAAAATGAGCGTACCGAAATGGTAGCCTTCTGCGACCTGATCATTGAGCGGGCAGAAGCAGCTGCAAAAAAATATGGCACTCCCGATGCAAAGGTTTACACAGATTACCGGGAGCTGCTGAAAGATACCTCCATCGATAATGTTCACGTTTGCACCCCCAACCGCATGCACAGCGTGATTACTGTGGATGCATTGGATTCCGGAAAAAATGTGTTGTGCGAAAAACCCATGGCGATCAACGCCGAAGAGGCCAAAAAGATGCTGGAAGCAAGAGACCGCAGCGGCAAGGTCCTTACCATTGGTTTCCAGTATCGCCGGCGCATTATGTCGGAAAAGATGAAAGCCGTCATCGATTCCGGAGCCCTGGGCGAGATCTATTTTGCCAAAGCAAACGGGATCCGCCGCAGACTTTTGCCTGCCCATGGCGTGTTCCTGGATAAATACGAGCAGGGCGGCGGCACGCTGATCGATAATGGCTGCCACGCTTTGGACATGACCCTGTGGATGATCAACAATTACGAGCCGGAATATGTACTTGGCTCCACCTACGATAAGCTGGCAAAATGTTCCCGTCCCGGAAATCAGGGCAACCTGATGGGCACCTGGGACCCTGATGCATTTGAAGTGGAAGACGCCGGCTTTGCCATGATCAAAATGAAGAATGGCGCAACGGTGATCCTTGAATCCAGCTGGGCGCTGAATTACATTTATGGCAAGAACGACTGCTGCACGATCTGCGGCACCAAGGGCGGCATCTCTATGGAGCTGGATGAAGCACAAAAGAGCCTGCGCCCCCAGCGGCTGATGTTTAATAACATTGTAGCGGATCGCCCCGCCATTCAGGAAATTGATGTTCCCAACGAATATGATCCAAACTTCCGCGGCATTAATGCCAACGACAAAGAGCTTGCCAACTTCCTTGCCGCAATCGATGGAACCGAGGAACTGATCGTCAAGCCGGAGCAGGCCTATGTAGTTACCCGGATTCTGGATGCAATTTATAAATCCAGCGAGACCGGAGCCGCCGTCTATTTTGACGACTGATCCCGAATCGCTTGAAAAAACAGAAATACAGAAAGAACAGGAGATGAAATCATTTGGGTAATATTCAGTACTCATTTATGAGCCATTGGAAAGGGATCCCTTACAAATCCATTCCTAATTTTCGTGATTTCTACTATGAAGACAAAACCAACTACGCCTACTACCAGTCCTGGGACGATATTCTGAAGTACACGAAGGCCTGCGGCTTCGATGGAATTGAAACCTTTGCTATGCTTCAGGAAATCGATTCTATTTTTGGCGGTCCTTCCGGTTTTGTTGACTTTGTTGAAAGTCACGGCCTGAAGATCAGCGGTATGTTCTCCGGTATGGGCCCTGGCCACGTGAAGGAAAACATTCCTACCTGTGTTGCAAATGCAACCAGAGCCATCAAGCTGATTGCTGCCTGCGGCGGCAAACATCTGAATCTTTGCCCCGGTATCGACCATACAACGGTTGGTCCGCTTACCGAAGACGGAATTCAGAACACGATCACCTGCCTGAATGAGATTGGCCGTGTAGCTGAAGATCACGGCGTTCACATGGGCATTCACAATGAGTTCTTCTGCATTATGAATAAGCCCAACCACCGCAGGATCATTGAAACGACCGATCCTAAGTATGTTCACTACTGCCTGGATACCGCACAGGTTGCCATTATGGGCGAAGACCTCTGCCAGTTTTATGAGGATTATCACGATCGTATCTGCACCTTCCATATGAAGGATACGGTAGATATGAATCTGCCTGACGAGATTCGCTACTCCCCCTCCAACCCCGAGATTCAGGATGATGGTCACCGTTGGTTCTGGGAGCCGGGTCTTGGTGCGCTCGATTTTGAAGGCCTTTACAAGCTGATGAAGAAATACAACTTCCAGGGCTGGGCAACCGTAGAAACCGACGGTTCTCCTGACCTCATGGCTTCTCTGGCACATTCCGGCTACTTCTTCCGCAAAAAAATGGCTAAAATTTACGAATAAATATACAGGAGGACTGATTCATGAAAACTGCATTTAGCCTTGATACTGTTAACACCCGGTATCAGGAACCCAACAGAAACCGCGTAGAATCCAAATATTACTGGGAAGAACTCTTTACCCTGATCTCCGCCGGCGGCTTTGATGCAATTGAAATGCCCTACGACAGCGGCTTTATGGGCGCAAGATGTGCATACCCCTTCTCCAAGGTAGTTCTTGATGTTAAGTTTGGCGGCGTAGACGGCTTCAAGCAGGATCTCGCTGGAAAAGGCATCAGCAAAGTTGCAGGCCTCCAGTTCACCCCGCGCGCAGCAGGCTCTGTTGAAGAATATGTGAAGGGCTTTGTATTTGGCGTAAAAGGCATGATCGGCCACGCCAAGCTGCTGGGCTGCGATTATGTGATTGCTTCCGTCAGCCCCGAGATTGCAAGCATGGGTGCTCTTCTTGATAAGAAGGATGAGCTGCTGGATGCACTGGCTGCTGAGCTGCCTGCTCTGGCTGATGAAGCCGGCGATATTAAGATCTGCCTGCGCAACGAATACTGGGGCATCCTTCGTGGAACCGCCATGCAAGACTTTATGAAGAAAGTCGACAGCCGTATTTGCTACTGTGTTGACCTTGCAAACCTGAAGATTGCAGAAGCCTGCCCGTTCTGCTTCATTAAAGAAGCCGGCAACCGTATTGGCTGCGTTACTCTTACCGACACCAGCTTTGTTGACGAATATGAATGCTACAAGGACAACAATCCTCAGTTCCCTGCCAAGCAGGCAACTCAGGTCTTCAAAGATCTTGGCGAGGGTTCCATTGATATCAAGGGTATCGTTGCACTTCTTAAGGAGATCGGATTTGATGGTTGGATGACCGTTTCCAACCGCCAGACCAGACAGGTCAGCAGAGGCATTCTCCGCGCCAGATACACACTCAATAACATCTGAGGGGAGTATTTACCATGGAAAACAACATCAGATATTCCCATATGAGTCACTGGAAAGGAATCCCCTATAAGCAGATTCCTAACTTCCGTGATTTCTATTATGAGGATAAAACCAATATTGCTTATTACCAGGATTGGGACATGATCCTCAAGTACCATGCCGGTACCGGTTATGAAGGCCTTGAAGTTGCTCCCTGGGACCTTTGGGACATCCTGAAGCTGTTCAAGGACCTTGGCGAATTCAAAGGCTTCGTAAATGACCGTGGTCTTGAGATCAGCGGTATGTTCCACGGCCTTGGTCCTGCTCATGACAAACGCAACCATGAAATGCTGCTTGCTCAGTTTAAAGGCGCTGTTGACAACATTATTACCATGGGTGGTAAACACATTAATGTTTGCCCCGGTATTGACTATGCTGCTGTCGGCCCCATGTCCGAGGAGGGTTTCCAGAATACCATTGCTCTGATCAATGAATGCGGACGTTATTCCGAAGACCATGGCGTGCTGCTTGGTCTGCACAACGAGTTTTTCTGCGCAATGAACTATCCTCAGCACCGCAGAATGATCGAGTCCACCGACCCCAGCTGCGTGCATTATTGCATTGATACTGCTCAGGTCTCTCTGTTGGGCGAAGATCTCCTCACCTTCTATGACGATTATCATGACCGCATCTCCACATGGCACCTGAAAGACACTGCTGACCCCAAGGTTGCAGAGGAAGTTCGTTATGCTCCTTCCAACCCCGAAATTCAGGACGACGGCCACCGTTGGTTCTGGGAGCCGGGCAAGGGTGTTCTTGATTTTGAAGGTCTGTTTAAGCTGATGAAGAAGCATGGCTTCAAGGGTTGGGCAACTGTTGAGACCGATGGTACCCCTGACCTGCTGGCTTCTATGGCCTATGCAAGTTATTTCTACAACCACGAAATGGGTAAGATTTACCGCTAATTGAAAAAATCATTATTTTGGAGGAAAACAAAATGCTTTACGGTACTATTCCCGGCGTAGATAAAAAATTCAGCCGCTTTATTCTCGGCACTATGGAGTTCAACAACTTCGATAACGAGGCAACCTATTTTGCTAAGCTCGACCAGGCACTTGAACTTGGCATTAACGCTATTGATACCGCCCAGGGCTATGGCCGCGGCGTATGTGAATTTGTCATTGGTAAGTGGCTGAAAGAACGCGGATGCAGAGAAGATGTTGTTATCACTACCAAAGGCTGCCATCCTTCTTTCCGTGATCGCGTAACTCCCTACGATATTGGCCATGACCTTCTTGACTCTCTCTACAAACTGAACACTGACTATATTGATGTTTACTACCTGCACCGCGATGATGTGAAGGTTCCTGTTTCCGTGATCATTGATGCACTGAACGAGCACTATCAGAAGGGCGAGATCAAGTCCATTGGTGTTGCAAACTGGACTTACGACCGCATTAAGGAAGCAAACGAGTATGCCGAGGCAAATGGCCTGATCGGAATCACTATCGCTGAAGAGCACTACAGCATTGCTGAGCAGCTGGCTGACCCCTTCCGTCGCGGCAGCGGCACGATCAGCGGTCCCAAGTGGGCAGACGCAAGAAAGTACTTTGTTGACAAGAAGATCCCCATCGCATCCTACAGCACTCTGTCCGGCGGCTTTATCACCGGCAGAATCACCCGCGACCTTGTTGCAACCAATCCTGATGCTATCGTTGAAGGCACCCGCCTTGCATACTGCCACGAAGTTAACTTCCAGCGCCTGGATCGTACTGCTGAACTGGCAAAGGAAAAGGGTGTTTCTATCGCTCAGATCGGTCTGGCATACGCTATGAGCTCTGACATGGATGTTTACCCCATCATCGGTGCTCTGAACAAGGAAGAAATGCTCTCCAGCATTGCAGCTCTTGACCTTAAGCTCACCAAGGCAGAATGCGACTGGATCGACCTGACCTCCGACGTTCGCCCGTAATTTTCAATTAACTTTAACAGCTGATTATTAAATCAAAAAAGACCATGCAGGCATAACTGTCTGCATGGTCTTTTTTTGTATTTGATTTTGATTAACTTGCAGCAAAAAACAGGCCTGACAGTTTGTCAGGCCTGAAAGAATTATTAACAGAAATTACCACTCAAGGTTCTTGCCGGTTTCGGGATCAAACACATGAGCCACATTGCCCTTGAAGGTAAAGTGGATGGGAGCGCCAACCTTGAATTCATCGATATTACCATCGATCGTGGGAACAATGATAATAACATCTCTGCCCTCTGCAGTAACATGCAGGTGAACAGAGGAACCCATAAGCTCGGAAACATCAACGGTTCCGGCAACACCGCTTTCCTCAACATCTGTATGCTCGGGGCGAACACCAAGGGTGATTCCCTGCATGGACTTTACGCCGTTGGCTTTCAGTCTCTCTTCCTTTTCTGCACTCAGCTCAACCTTATGGCCGGCAAGATCAACAAAGTACTTGCCATTGTCTTCAATAAGGTCAGCAGTAAAGAAGTTCATCTGAGGAGTTCCGATAAAGCCTGCAACAAAAATGTTGGAGGGGTGAGAGAACACTTCCTGAGGAGTGCCGATCTGCTGAATAAAGCCATCCTTCATGATTACGATACGATCGCCCAGCGTCATTGCTTCGGTCTGGTCGTGAGTAACATAAATAAAGGTGGTATTGATTCTCTTGCGCAGCTTAATGATCTCAGCGCGCATCTGGTTTCTCAGCTTAGCATCCAGGTTGGAAAGAGGCTCGTCCATAAGGAATACCGCAGGGTCACGCACGATTGCACGGCCGATTGCCACACGCTGTCTCTGGCCGCCGGAAAGTGCCTTGGGTTTGCGGTCGAGATACTGGGTGATATCGAGGATCTCAGCAGCTTCACGCACTTTGCGGTCGATCTCTTCCTTGCTCTCTTTGCGCAGCTTAAGAGAGAATGCCATATTTTCATACACTGTCATGTGAGGATAAAGTGCATAGTTCTGGAAAACCATGGCTATGTCTCTGTCCTTGGGGGCAACATCATTCACAACCTTGCCGTTAATGATCAGCTCGCCTTCGGTAATTTCCTCAAGGCCTGCGACCATACGAAGAGTGGTGGATTTACCACAGCCGGAAGGACCAACCAGAACGATAAATTCCTTATCAGCAATTTCAAGGTTGAACTCCTGAACTGCTACAACGCCCTGATCTGTGATCTGAAGATTGGCCTTTTTCTCTGTAGGTTCATCTTTCTTCTTTTTCTTGGACTTTTTCTGTTCGCCGCTCACGAAAGGATAGATCTTCTTTACATTTTTGAGCTGTACAGTTGCCATAGTTTCTGACTCTATATGCTCCGCCTCCGCGATGAGCATACTCGCAGCCGAAGTAATCGTGCCGCTTTACGACAGGTCTCCACACTGCCGCACCCCGAGCCAACGGGGACTAACTCCTCCTTTTTTTCAGCCTTCATCGGCTAAGTTATGGAGAGCCGATGACGCTATATATTTGTATGTGGTGCTACTTTGCCACCATCATATGGTCATATTATATCCGCATCCGCATTCATAGGCAATTGACTTTTCATACCAAAAACTTGCATGTTTCTGTGCAAATTGCCCAATTTCCGAGACACATTCAAGGTAATAAAATGAAAGCTCCGATGCCCGGCGCAGTCAGTTCAGGACATCAAATCTTTTCAATCATTCTTGGTTCCATTATGCATACAAATGTTTCTATTTCCGTATCAGGAATCTGCGCAGGCGCTTTTCATACATGTGCAGGAACCGGGGAATCAACAGATCATACAGCAGAAACACTCCATTGCCCATCACCAGCAAAACAATTAAGAGCACCGGGCTTTCCGCTTCCGGTGCAATCACCTTCATCAGCAGCAGTTCCACGGCAATGATCACCGTGTTAAAGATCAGCAGTTTTGCCAGCAGGCGCAGCATCTTGGGCAGGCGTTCCAACGCAAAGGACACGGCCGGGTACCAGCCAAAAAAGGCAAAGAACATTAGCGTCTGTTCCGGGTCCCGAATCAGGGTCAGGCTGAGGATGCTGGTCGCTATCCACACACATAAAAACGGCTTTGTACCAAATTCTCTCCATACCGGAAGCATGCAAAGGCTTACGAGGATCGGAGCCGCATAGGTTCCAATGCCGATCAGGTATCCCAGCAGCATCAGAACAACGCCAAGGGCTGAAATCATGGCACATATGGCAAGTTGTCTGGTTGTTTTCATGCTATGCCTCTTCTCAATTTGTTGGCATTTATTATATCATGCCGAAAAAACGGGAGCAACCGGTCGATTTTTCATTTTTTGTACAACGAATGGTGTGTTTTCCCGTCTTATGGTATATAATTGAGATTAGAAACTGTTTTTGGAGGATACTTGAATGAAAATAAAATCGTTTTGGGCAATGTTCCTCTCGCTTGCGCTGATCTTCGGCCTTTGCGCATGCGGAGCCACCGAACCTTCGCCCCAATCTCCCGCCCCGGCTGATTCCCCCGCTCCCGTTCTCTCTGCTCCGGAAGGGGCTGTGTCTGTTGCCACGGTAGATGAACTGCTTGCCGCCATTGACACAGGCGCAACCATCTGGCTGGAACCCGGCGTTTACGAACTGACCTCTGCCTCTAATTACGGCCGCGCCACCGGCAGTGATTTGTACCGCTGGGAAAATGTTGGCGACGACTACGAGCTTTGGATCCATGGTGTTTCTGACCTTACCATTTTGGGTGCTTCTGCCGACAGCACATCGATCGTTACAAATGCGCGCCTTGCTGACGTGCTGCGTTTCGATGGCTGCTGTGTGGTTACGCTGGATAATCTCACCTTTGGCCACACAGAAGGTGCCGGGCTTTGCACCGGCTGTGTGCTTACCTTCAACTGCCAGGATACCGCCTATATACGCCAGTGTGCTTTGTTCGGCTGTGGCGTTACCGGCATTAACTCCCAGCACAGTGCTTATATCACCGTAACGGACAGCGAGATTTACGACTGCACGGCAGCTGCTGTATGGTCCTGGGAGGATTATGGCATGCTGCTGGAAAACTGCCGCATTCATCACTGCTCCGATGGTTCTTCCAGCCCCGCCTATTCGCTGTTTCGTTTAGCCGCCTCTTCCGGTTTTGCACTGGTGAATTGTGAGATCTACGAAAACAGCTGCGAATTTCTGCTTGAAAGCTTTGAAACCAGCGAGATTCGTGTCCTGGGCTGTGAAGCGCGGGATAACCACTTCAGTTCCGGGCTGCTGAACTGTTCGGAATACTCCCCCATTTTTGAAGGGACCGCTTTTTCAAAGGGACAGCTGGAGCAAAATGCTTGGCCCTACTTCATCAGCAAGGATACGGTTTCTCTGCCTGCTCTTCGGGCTGACGGAACCGAAATGAGCGAGCAGGAGCTGCTTGCCTGCGAGCATGTCCCCGGCTCCTACGAGGGAATCGATGCCTATCTGAGCAGTTCCGAGCCCGCTGTTCCTGCCGAACAGAGCTATGTTACCGTGCAGACAGTGGATGAATTTCTTGCTGCAATCGCGCCTTATACCACCATTAACTTTGAAACCGGCAGCTATATCCTTTCCGACGCCTCGGATTATGGCCGGCAGCCGGTGGAGAGCCCGTATTATCGTTGGGTCAGCAAATTCGACGGGTATGAGCTGCAGATCTATAACGTTCCCGGCCTTCGGCTGAATGCCGCCAATGTCCAGTCGGTCTCCCTGCTGACTGCCTGCAGCTACGCGGATGTGATTCACTTGGAGGGCTGCCCGAACGCGTCTGTCAGCGGTATGACGGTTGGGCATATTCCCGCCTCTCACTGCACGGGCAATGTGATCAGCCTTACCCGTTGTGATAGTTCCTCCATTGATTACTGCCGCCTTTTCGGCTGCGGAATTCTTGGCATCAGCGCAAATTACACCTCCGGCCTTAATGTTGCATGGTGCGAGATCTACGACTGCAGTGCAGGTGCAGTAGAAATGAATATGTCCAATGCCGTGTTTACCGACTGCCTGATCCACGACTGTGAAACGCCCACGTTTTATATTGGCGCAAACAGCCGCATTCTGTTTAACGGAAATGAGCTGGAAGAAGGTTTTTACAACATGCAGAGCAGTTCCGGCTGCGGCATGTGGCTGATGATCCCCGAAGCCACCGAATTTGCTGAATCTGTCCGCAAGGATATTACTCGCGGCAATATGAAATCGCTGGTGCAGAAAGTTCACTACCCCATAACGATTGCCGGCATCACCTACAATGCCCCTGATGAGCTGCTGAACCACTGTGCCCTCATCTTTAACGAGGATTTTGACGACATCATGAAATCCGATAATTGCATGGACTTAGAGCGGGATATTCATTGCTTCACCTTTGCTGAGGGAACCATCAGCTTTGCAGAATTTGAAAATGGCGAAGTCCTGATCAGTGCCATCTATCCCCGCAGCGTTGGTTGACATAATTTTATTTCTGTTTAGATTGACACCTGTTGACAGATGATACGCGAAAGAACTAGGCTTTAGTGCAGTGTTCATGAAACAGGACGTAATATGAGACCTGCCATGAATGGGTTGCAAATACGAATTGATAATACCGGGTACTATGGGAATGATCCCACCGTACCCGGTATTTTTGCTTGTTGCTATATCAGCGTTGGTATCTTTCTGCAAGTTGCGGGAAAAGCCCTCTTTAACTGTCCGATCTACTCCATTGTACTTTTAGTCTTATTGATATATTTCCTAATGGCACTGATAACTGATGTTTTTCTGCCCGTCTGCCATATCTCCTGCAGAGAAAAACAGCATTCTGCTTTTTCTGCTCTTGCCCATTCAGGGCAGGGCATGAATTCATCCTGGAGATTTTTCATTCTTGCCATCGTGAGTTCAAACTGGTCCATCCCGGTTTAATCCTTGTACCTGACAAGCCAGAAGTGGTTCTCATCATCGTTCGTATCAACTACTGTACAGCCAAGAGCGGGATGATTCGGTAGCTTCTCAAGCATCATCCCAATCACTGCACCGGCATATGATGTCTTATCGCCCTTATCCTTCTTTATTCTTAGAAGAATCAGATATCCATATTCTTTGGAAAGTGTCGGTATCTCAGAATATACTTCCTTAAAATGTACCCACCCCTGTTGTTTTAATATAATTTCATACTTGCTCAAACAGTCTTCAAGATATGATTCGTCTTCATCTTCTGATCTTTCGATATATTCAAATTTTGAGTAGTCGTTGATCCTGCCAATTTCTTCTAAAAAATTATTTACTTTATTAATTGTAAGTTCATATTTTCCCCTGCATAATCCAAACTCATCGTTTGAATCATAAGTCTTTTTTGTCTCTTCAAGCAGTTCCTGCAATTCCCTAATTTTATTTTTCATTTCAATGACTTCTGAGCGATACGATCTTTGAATTTTCTTTATTTCTATGATCTTTTTTTCCTCTTCTTTTATTTTGTTTTCAAAA
>JAKSSN010000023.1 GCA_024403095.1 Oscillospiraceae bacterium | reverse complement strand
AGCATCCGCTTTACTTACCTGGACCTTCGCAAGATGCAGGCGGCCCTGCAGACTGAAACCGATGCCGAAGCGGCCCGGCTGCTGGAGGAGTTGCCCCAGGAAGAGGTTTATAACGATGATAACAGCTACCGCGAGGAGTTTATTCAGCGCAGCTATGCCAATGCTGTGGATCACATTCTTGCCGATGCTTCGGAATATTACACGGAAAGCGAAGTGACGCTTCAGCTTACCTATAATGGAAGCAGCTGGAAAGTGAACAGCAGCAATGCACTGCTGTCTGCCCTCTGCGGCGGTATTTCAACCTGAGAGGAGGGGCGGATTTGGCAGACAATTTTGATAGTTTCAGCCTGGATGATATTCTGAGCGAGTTTTCTGAGCCTGCCGGCGCAGCTCCCCAGGAAACGATTCCTTTTTCCGCTTTAGGAAAAGAGAAAAAATCTCCCCCCAAAAGCGCAGCAGTTCCTAACCCTGCACCCGCGCCCCAACCCCAGAAGACAAAAAAAAACGCTGCTGAGGACATGGACAGGGAAGAGAGACCTGTAAAGAAGACACCCGCAGCCAAAAAAGCAAAGACACGGGAGCCGCAGCCAAAAACTGCAGCTTTAGGCCTGGTATTTGCGCTGCTTAGCATTGTGGCCATCCTCTGGGTGGCGGTAAGCGTGCACCAGGACCAGGCACTGTTTACGGCTGAGAGCTCCAGCCCTACGGCTACACGCAACCTGATGGATAAATACGATGTTGCCATGAACAACATCCGCAGCGAGGCCCTTTCGGACATCACCTATATCCGCAAGCAGTATACCATTGCGCAGGACGTGGTCGTGGCGCCAAAGGCTGCCGAAACGGGTTTTGGTTCCACCACAGACCCCGAGAAAGTGAAAGAGATCATTGCTCAGGCCGAGGAACTCCTGGACGGCCAGGAGCTGGTGTGGACCGGGGAGGAAACCCTGTTCCCGGGCTCGGAGATCCAGTATTATTATGACGAGACGATCCTGGTGATCTGCTGGAAGGAGATCATCGATAATGGCGTGTGCTCCTTTGCGGAAGTGAAGGTGGCAGACCCCTCGCAGCTGCGCCGCTATCTGGCAGGCGGCAGCTATGGCTCCGGCGAGCAGCATTATGCATCGGATATGGCCAAGGCGGTAAACGCAGTGGTTGCGATCAACGGCGACTTTTATACCTTCCGTAACCCGGGCATTAATGTTTACCAGGGCGTTGTTAAAAAGTGCAACGGCGACAAGATCGAAACAGCCTGCTTTACCAACACCGGCAGCATGAAATTCCTTTATGCCGGGGATGTGACCAACGCGGCAGACATGGAACGCTATGTGGAGGAAAACAACATCCAGTTCACCCTGTCGTTCGGGCCGGTACTGGTAGATAATGGAGAACTCCGCAAGACAAGCACCTATGTGGCAGGCGAAGTGGACCAGCCCTATGCCCGTGCAGCCATGGGCATGACGGATGACCTGCATTATCTGCTGCTTACCGTGAATGCAGAGGGCAATTACCAGCACGTGGTGAATATCAACACGCTGGGGCAGTATATGTATAACAAAAACTGCAGAGATGCCTATACCCTGGATGGCGGCCAGACGGCTGTGCTGATCATGAACGGAAGCGCGGTGAACCGCGTGGTGTACGGCTATGAACGCCTGATGAGCGATATTGTTTATTTTGCAACTGCAATTCCGGAAGAGGAGGGAGGAGCATGAATAACATAGCGGCAACCATTGGAAGCACCGTGATCTACTGGAGCTCGCTTGTGATCGCGCTTGGCGCGGCAGCCTGCTTCCTGCTTACCATTTCGCTTTACTGCGCCAATGGCGGCAGCAGGACTGCGGTTGCAGTGTTTGCCCCGGTTTCCATTCTGCTGTGCTTCTTCTTTTCCCGCCTGGTGTTCTGGTACAGCCATCCGCAGCAGTTTTCCAGCTTTGCGGACGGAGTATTCAACCTGGCAAAAGGCGACTACTGCATTGCAGGAGTGCTGATGGGCGCGGCGCTGGCTGTGCTTGTGCTGAAGGCTGTGCGGCTGATTGGCAACGTTGGCCTGTTTGCCGACTGCCTGACCCCGGGCTTTGCCATCAGCCTTGCCATGATCCGGCTGAGTGAATTGTTCAACACCGTGTGCCGCAGCAAAATTGCGGTGAATAATCCTTCGCTTCAGCACCTGCCGCTGGCATCCACAGTGCTGAATGCAGCAGGGCAGCCGGAATACCGCTTTGCCACATTTTTTGTGGAGTTTCTGCTGCTGATGATCGTGTTTGTGTATACGATGGTGTTCTTTTTCAACGGCAGAAAGAAAAAAATGTATCGTCCCTGTGCCCAGAGCGGGCACCTGGCACTGCGCTTTCTTGTGATCTACAGCGCAATGGAGATCGTGCTGGACAGCACCCGCTATGACTCCAGTTATATGCGCTCCAACGGCTTTATCAGCATGGTCCAGATCACCGCAGCGGTGATTCTGTTTGGTGTTCTGGTCTACTACAGTGTGTGTGATATTAAGGGCGAGGGCTTCCGGATCCGGCATGCACTGCTGTGGCTGGGCTGGCTCGCAGGCATTGGCGGCGTTGGCATTACAGAATATCTGGTACAGCGCCATGGCAACTGGTATCTGCCCTGCTATGCCGGAATGACGGTGGCAGTGGCTGTGATGGCACTGATGGATCTTGGGCTTTACCGGATGAACCGGTTTATAGAAGAAGAATAAAAAATAAATGGCGCGCGGCATAAAATTTGCCTGCACCGATAAAACTGAAATCTGCAACAAGCGGAGGATTGGACATGAAAAACAGAGGGATTCTTTGTGTTTGTTTGGCCATACTGATCTGTGGAATTCTTTGTGCCTGCGGAAGCGGGGAACACCAGCATGATTGGACGGAGGCAGACTGCTCGCATCCGGCTGCCTGCAAAACCTGCGGGGAACCGAAAGGAGAACCCCTGGGACATGACTGGACCGCTGCAAGCTGCACACAGCCCGAGACATGCCGCCGCTGCGGTATGCAGGGTGCGGAAGCTTTGGGCCACAGCTGGCAGGAAACCGGCTGCACCGAACCTGACCGCTGCCTGCGCTGCGGAGCAGCAAGCGAAGAGATCCGCGGCCATGAATTTGCTCCCGCAAGCTACTATGCTCCGGAAACCTGCCTGAAGTGCGGCGCACAGCAGGGAATGCCCCTTGAGGGCAGCGTTGCTGCCCGTGGGCTGAATTACCGCACGGTGGATCTTTCTGCCGCTGCAGGGCGCAGCTTTACCTACCTGACGGGCACAAAGTCCGGAACCAGCAGCAATACCACAAGCGGCAGCGCAGCAGCCAACTGGATCTTTGCAATCGACAAGGATGCCAGCGATGAGAGCGAGCCGCGCACAGCACAGTTCCGCCTGCCGGAAGGAAGCATGGCAGCTGCGGAAAAGTTTGACATGGATTATCTTCCGGATGAGGAAGGCTACGAATGGCTGGGAGTAAAGATCACGGCCTCCTTCGGCGACATTAAATATAAAAGCCGCGGTGTAAAAACGGCTGATGATTTTACGGATTATTATACCGGCGATTATGTTTTTGAAGACTATGCACCTGAAACCGGGGAAGACGAGAAAAAGAGCGATGACGGAATCAGTATGCAGAAGTTTGCCGTGGAATACCTTGGAAACACCTATGAAAACTGCCTGCTGGTGCGCAGATTTAAACAGACCGATACAGACGAAAATGGAACGGCGGTCATTACGCTGTTCTGCCGCGTTCCCGCAGGGTACGACGGGTGCATGGTGATGCTGTATAATTCGCAGAACACCATTGAAAAGTCTGATAGCGAAGAGGAAACTGACGAGGAGCAGGCCATGGTTTTGGACCAGGCAGATGGCGATACGCTGCTTTTCCGCTTCCGCTGAGGAATGAGTCATGAATGGAAGAGCAGTTCCTTTGGCAGGCGTGATGGAAGTGGACCTGCATGGAATGACCCAGTATCAGGCTGAGATCGCGGTGGATGCCGCACTGCGACGGGCAAACCGAAGCGTTTACCGCGTCCGCGTGATTCACGGCTACCACGGGGGAAGAGCTCTGCAGAGCATGGTACGCAGCCGGTATGCGAAGGACCCAAAGGTGCTGCGGATCGAACTGGGGGCCAATCCGGGCGAGACCGACCTGGTGTTAAGAGAATACTGAACTTCAAAGGGTGCGCAGAAAAGCGCACCCTTCTGTTTTGCAAAACAAATAGTTTAAATATTGCACAAAATGATGAGAAGAAAATCATCAAAATGCTGAAAAATACGGGGATGTAAAATAACCGGAATCTAAGCAAAGCAGGTGTGCTATAATGCGGGCTGTGGAGAAATCCGCAAATATTTCAGGAGGTAGGGAAATGAACGTTCTCACAAAAGAGACCCGGGATCAGTACACCCAGGTTCTCAAAAATGAATTGATCCCCTCGATGGGCTGTACGGAGCCGATTGCTATTGCATACTGCGCAGCATCTGCTGTGAAGGTGCTTGGCAAATCGGCGGAACGATTTGAGATTGCCTGCTCGGGCAACATTATCAAGAACGCAAAAACAGTAACAGTGCCCCAGACTGGCGGCCTCGTAGGAATTGAGGCAGCGGTATTGGCCGGTGCAATCGGCGGCGATGCGGATGCAGAGCTGCAGGTGCTTGCCGGAGTAACTCCGGAAAAAATTGTTGAAATTCGTGCAGCCCAGGGAAAGATCCCGGTTAAGGTCTCCCTGCTGGATACCACACATATGCTGCACATTGTGGTGAACGCGATCGCGGGAGAAGAAAATGCTTCCGTTGAGATCATCGATACCCACACCGGAATCGGCAAAGTGAGCAAGAACGGAACACTGATCCGTGACCGGGAAGAGGTGGAAGAAGTAAACGACTTTGAATTCCACCAGAGTATAACTTTGAAAAATATCCTTGCTTATGCGGAAAGCGTGCCGCTGGAAGATGTAAGCGAGGTTCTGGATCGACAGATCCAATATAATTCAGAAATTTCCAAAGAAGGCCTGGCAGGCAACTGGGGCGCAAATGCAGGCAAGAGCCTGCTGGAAATGATGGGCAACAGCCCGCTGGCGCGCCTTGCAGCCCGGCCGGCAGCCGGCTCTGATGCAAGAATGAACGGCTGCGCACTGCCGGTGGTGATCAACTGCGGCAGCGGCAACCAGGGCATGACGATCTGCCTGCCGATCGTGGAGTATGCAGAGCAGAACGGCATCAGTCATGACCGTGTTCTGCGGGCACTGTGCGTGGCAAACCTGCTGGCGATCCATACCAAGAGCTATATTGGCCGCCTTTCCGCTTTCTGCGGCGCTGTAAGCGCAGCTACGGCTGCGGCAGCCGGAATTGCCTGGCTGGACGGCGCCTCCTATGATGTGATCGGCCAGACCGTGATCAACAGCCTGGGAACGACCGGCGGCATGGTATGCGACGGAGCAAAGTCCTCCTGCGCAGCAAAGATTGCGGCAGCAGTAAACGGTGCCATGCTTGCTTACCAGATGGCAAAGAACGGCTTTGGTTTTGCACCCGGCGAAGGCGTGGTAAAAGAAGACGTGGAAAAGACGATTGCCAGTGTGGGCCGTATGGCAGCAAAGGGAATGCGCAGCACCGACATTGAAGTGCTGAACATCATGATCGACAACTGATTTGATTCAAAAGAGCCGGCGGGATGAAACCCGCCGGTTTTTCTTATGAAAAATGAAAATTATGTAAACCTTTTAGAGGGCGCTAAAAAGACTGTGGACGAATCAGGGGGGATGTGCTAATATTATGTAATCCAAATTGCGCAATAGAATCCTTTTGAAGGTGACCAGATTATGGACGAAGTGCAGAAAAAGAAAAAAGTTGGCTTTATGGTTGAGCCCAAAAGCTTGCCGGTTAAGGCAGCAATGGTGCTGATGCTGGTATCCATCCTGTTTCGGCTGATCGGCTGTGTTGGCCTTTGGGGCGACCCGGTATTTCGCAATGTGCAGATCCTGCTGCCGATCGCCAGCAGCATTCTGTTTATTGTTTTTGTGTTTCTGTTTGGAAAAAGGGCGCTTTGGACAACGATCCTTCCGGTGATGCTGGGCGTGATCTTTTTTGTGCTGAAGTCCTTCACCTTTACCTCTGTGCTGCATACAGGCCTCTGCATCCTGCTGTATTGCACCGTTGCAGTGCTGTATACCTGCACCGTAACAGGCGTGATCGGCACAAAAGTGCTGCTCTTCCCCCTGTTTGGGCTGCCGTTTATTTATCATATTGCGGTGGAGGATTACCAGGCACTGAAAGCAAATGAACTTACTTTTGCTGCGGGAATGCAGGAAATGTCAGTACTCTGCATTATGGCGGCGCTGTTTTTGCTCGCCTGCGCAATGAAACGGAAAGGCACCCGTACACTGGAGGAAATGAACCTTCCCGGAATGAAGGGGCCCAAGAATGTTGCCCGCGGAACGGGCGGCTACCAATACGACGAAACAGGTTCTCTGCCGCAGACAGCTGCGGAGAATGAGACCGGAGCAGAGCATGAGTGATATGAAAGAAACTGCCGGGGGCGTGCCCGCCGGCGATACCGTATTCATCCGAAATATAGACGCAGACAATACCGGTTTAAACAGCACGGGTTCTTCCCCGGCTGTGGATGCAACCATTGTTCAGCCTGCCCGCCAGACAGGAAGCCACACGGCCGTTTCTGCTGCAGCAGGAACATCTGCCGGGGCCAGAAGCAGCACGACCGGGCGCCAGACCGCGGTTCGGACCGGGAGCGGCACAACAGGCCGCCAGGCAGCGGTTCGGGCAAAAAGCGGAGCAACGGGCCGCCAGACTGCTGTGGGAGCAAAGAACGGGGCAACCGGGCGGCAAAAGGCAGTGGAGGCCACCGGCCGAAGCAAAGCCATGCCCGCGCAGGAGCATCGTACGGTTCGCCAGGCTGCGGTTGCCGTGCCTGAAAAAAAGAAAAAGATATCAAAGAATTATATTTACATGGCGGTTATTGCCGTGGCTCTGGTGGTCGTGATGATCGTGGCGACTGTGGCCGGGCGGGAAAAAGAGAAGGACCGCTATGATGACTACTACAATGCCGCCAAAATGAGCTATTACAGCGGCGATTATGAAGCAGCACTTTCCGGCTTCCGCAAGGCGCTGGAGATCAGCATGACCGATGACTGCCTTGAAATGATCGCCAACTGCTATGTCTCCCAGGGCTACTACGATAAGGCAATCGAGATCCTTCGGCAGATGGATACCACCAGCCCCATCGTGCAGCAGCGCATTTTAGAGATCGACAATATGAAGCATGCGGAAAGCCAGTCGCAAATGGTGATGGTTGCCGGCAAGCGCTATGACCCCACCACGACCTCGCTTGTGATCAAGGACCAGGGAATCTTTAACGACAGCCTGACCGAAGTGGTTCAGCTTTATGCGCTGAACAGCCTGTGCTTGAGTGGCAACTCCCTCAGCGACCTGAGTGTTCTTACCAGCCTTGGCGGCCTGACGATGCTGGATGTCAGCTCAAACTACATCAGCGATGCCTCCTGCCTTGCTTCCCTGCAGGGCCTTCGAACCCTATACCTGGATAAAAACCCCATCACCGACTTCACCACGCTCTATGGCCTTACTTCCCTTACCACGCTGAGCATTAAGGGAATCGAGATCCGCACCGACCAGCTCAGCGAGCTTTCCGCTGCGCTGCCAAACTGCGCGATCCACACTGAAACAGCCACAGAGGCGCTGCTGGATATCAGCCTGGGGGGAACCACATTCAAGTCGGATGTTACGACCCTGGACCTGAGCGGAAGATCGATCACAGATATTTCCGCACTTTCCAACTGCAAGCGGCTGACTGCGCTGAATATCAGCGGAAACAACATTTCCGACCTCACACCGCTGATGGATATTCCAACGCTTCAAACGGTGAACGCTGCCAACAACAGCATTTCCGACCTTCGCCCGCTGATGGGCATGAACCGCCTGACCAGCGTGAATGCGGCAGGGAACCAGATCAGCACAACCGTGCCCCTGGGAAAAGTTACTTCGCTTACCGAGCTGGACCTGAGCGGCAACCCTATTGCTGATTTCAGCGGCCTGAGAAAGCTGTATAACCTTACCACCCTCAATCTTGCCTCTACCGGCGTGAAAAACGAGGATTTTGGCTATTTCATGCCGCTCTCCAAGCTGCGCAGCCTGAACATAGAAAACAATGAAGGCCTGAGCGGCGAGGCAGTGGACGGCCTGAAGGCCTCAATCGTCGGCTGCAACGTGCGCCATTCCGACCTGATCTATTCCATTGAAATTGCAGGCGAACAGTTCCGCCAGGATATTACCGAGCTGGATCTGAGCGGCAGAAATCTTACGGATATCAGCATGCTCCGCAGCTTTACAAAGCTGGAAACGTTAATTCTGCGGTACAATCAGATCACGGATATCTCTGCGCTTCAGGGAATGACAAACCTGAAATATGTGGACCTTTCCGGAAACCAGATCAGCGATGCCTTTGTTTTTGTGTATCTGCCCGGCATTGAAGTGCTGAACCTGGAAAACAACCGGATCAATTCGGTTACTCCGTTTATGAATCTTTCCAACCTGAGAGAACTATACCTGAACGGAAATCTGCTGAATTCCATGCAGATCACGGGCCTCCGGCAGGCAATTCCGGCCTGCGCTGTTATGTGCGATACCGTTACGGATGAGCAGCCGGTGACCGATGTGCCAACCGGCGGAATTGAGAGCAATGGCTATCAGGACCTGAACGGAACCGTAACATACGGATAAAAAAATCCGGCAGAAATCAACAGGATTTCTGCCGGAAATCTATATCAGGTCATTTGCACACAAAGCAGTGCCAGTCTTCCTCGCAGTAATGATCGGCAATTTTAAAGCCGCTTGCTTCCAGAGCGTCGCATACTTCGTCCTGGCGGCCTTCTATGATGCCGGAAGTGATGAACACGGCATCCGGGGCCATAAAGCCGCGGACCAGCGGGGCAAGAGGAATGATCACATCGCTGACGATGTTGGCACACACAATGTTGTAGCCGGTGCCAAGCATGCGCCGCATGCCCGCGTCAGAAAGAATATCGCCTGCATAAACGCGAAAACGATCGGGACCGATGCCGTTCAGCGCAGCGTTGGATGCGGCTACATCCGGGGCTTTGGTGTCGATATCGCAGCCGGTGCTGCTGCTGCAGCCAAGTACCAGGCCGCCGATGCCAAGAATGCCGCTGCCGCAGCCAAGATCCAGAATCTTTTTGCCGGGCTCGGAATAATCCTCCAGCGCTGCCAGGCACATGCGGGTGGTGGCATGGCTGCCGGTGCCAAAGATCAGGCCGGGATCCAGGATCAGGGGAATGCGCCCGCCCTCGGGAACAGTCTCCCATTCGGGAACGACCACCAGTTTATCGCCGATCTCAATGGGATGGTAGTATTCCTTCCAGTTGTTTTCCCAGTCACTGTCAGCGATGAACGAGGTGCTCAGATCCGGGTAGACGGCACGAATGGCGGCAAGCGTGGCATTTCCGGCCTCATCATCCGAGAGATAAAACTTGATACGGCTTACACCGGCGAACCGGTCTTCCAGTTCTTCATCCACATAATCCCAGTATTTGTGATTGTTTTCCAGAAAGCTGCGGAAATCCTCTTCGCTTTCAATCACAAAGCCTTCGGCACCCAAAGCGGCAAGCTCGCTGCAGCGGTCGTCGATCTGGCCGGATGGGGTGTTGATACTCACTTCGATCCAACGCATGGCAGAGTCTCCTTTGTTATCAGGTTTACAGTTTTTTAACTATTTGCAGTTCATGTGAAGTATAATCAAATCAAAAGAAAAAGTCAAAATAAACTACGGAGCGGACAGCTGCCCCTGCGGCAGCAAACGCGGAAAGGGCGGGGCTATGAATAAGAGAGCTTTAATTGTGGAAGATGACGGGAATATTGCAGAGCTGCTGCGCCTGTATCTTGGAAAAGAAAACTTCGAGACCATGATCGCTTCCGACGGCAGCCGGGCAGAGGCGGATTTTGATCTGTTCCACCCGGATCTGGTGCTGCTGGATATTATGCTGCCGGGAAAAGACGGCTGGAGCATCTGCAAAGCCATTCGCAAAAAATCTTCGGTGCCTATTATTATGCTTACCGCAAAGGGCGAAACAGAAGATAAAGTGAACGGGCTGGAGATGGGGGCCGACGATTACCTGACCAAGCCCTTTGAAGTAAAGGAGCTGCTTGCCCGCATCCACGCTGTGATGCGCCGCACCGAAACCGAGACAGGCGCGGCAAAAATTCTTGAGTTTGATAAACTCAGCATCAACATGGATTCCTATGAGCTTATTGTAGATGGCCAGAAGATCGATACACCGCCCAAAGAGATGGAGCTGCTGTATCACCTTGCATCTTCTGCCAACAAAGTATATACGCGCAACCAGCTGCTGGATGAAGTGTGGGGCTTTGATTACTTTGGCGATTCCCGCACGGTAGACGTGCATATTAAACGGCTGAGAGAAAAGCTGGAGGGCGTTTCAGACCAGTGGAGCGTGAAAACGGTCTGGGGCGTTGGCTATAAGTTTGAACTGGCTGGAGCCGAAGAGCAGGAAAAGTGAAAAGCATTTATTTAAAAAACTTTGCGGCCACGGCAATGGTGGTCTGCATCAGTTTTCTGATCATTGCCATGTCTCTGGTTGGTCTGGGGCGCAGCTATCTGGTGCAGGAAGTGAAAAACACACTTACCATGAGCGCCGAAGAAGTGACCCGGATCCTCAGTGCCTCCTACACGCGGGAAGAAGGATTTGAACACTGGAGCACGGGCATGATGGTCTCGTCCATTGCAAAAAGCACCGGCAGCCAGATACTGATCAGCGATGCCGAGGGAAGCGTGGTTGTCTGTTCCGATGGATACCCGATCTGCCGCCACATCGGAATGCAGATTCCTGAGGGAATCCTGGACCTGGGAACGGAGGAAGACAGGTTTATCCGCGGCAGTTTTCTGGGCGGCTTTTTTGAAGAGCCTAAATCACTGGTGTGGCGCAGCATGGAAGACAGCAATGGAACCTGCATTGGCTGCGTGATCGTAAGCCGCCCGGACGCAGAGATCTTTTCTTCAGGTAAGATCCCCGGCGTAATTGCCGCAGGTGTTGCGTTTGGCGTGCTGGCTGTGGCCTTGTCGGTAAGCCTGCTGTATTCCAAACTGATGGCACGGCCCCTGGATGAGATCGCGGAATGCTCCCGCCGCTTTGCGCGCGGCGACTTTTCACAGCGCGTGAAACAGGTGGAGGAACCTTCCAGCGAGATGGGCGCGCTGATTGAGTCGTTTAATAAAATGGCAGATTCACTGCAGTCGGCGGAATCGCGGAGAAGCGAATTTATTGCCAATATCAGCCACGAGCTGCGCACACCCATGACAACCATCTCAGGCTTTGCGGACGGAATCCTGGACGGAACAATCCCCCGGGAAGACGAGGAAAAATACCTGCGCTCGATCCGTGACGAGACCCGGCGCTTAAGCCGGCTGGTGCGGGATATGCTGGATGTTTCCCAGATGAAAGCGCGCGCAGCAGATCCTTCCAGGCGCGAGGTGTTTGATATCTGCGAGCTGCTGCTGCAGACGCTGCTCAGCTTTGAAAGCCGCGCAACCGCCAAGGGGCTGGATGTGGATCCTATGATGCCGGACAACAGCGTGATGGTGCGGGCGAATAAAGACGCGATCACCCAGGTAATCTATAATCTGATCGACAACGCCGTGAAATTTGCTTCGCCGAACACCTTTCTTACGGTTCGGCTTTACAAGCAGGATGGAAAGGCGTATATTTCCATAAAAGACGAGGGAGAAACGATCCCGCCGGATGATCTGCCCTTTATCTTTGACCGTTTTCATAAATCCGACCGCAGCCGCAGCCTGGATAAGGATGGTGTGGGGCTGGGCCTTTACCTGGTTAAGTCCATTATCAACGGCCATGACGAGGATATTGGTGTGAAGAGCGAAAACGGAAGCACAGAATTTGTATTTACGCTGTCACTGGCAGAATAAGAAAAAACATCAGCAGGAGAGAGACATGAGTGAGAAGAACAACTGGTATGGTACCAACTGGTATGCACCGCTGAATGCCGCCGCCGAGCCTGACGCAGAGAAAAAAACCGGCAGCAAAAAAACGAAAAAGAAACATACCGGCCTGTGGATCTCACTGAGCGCTCTTGTACTGGCAATTCTGGTAGTTGGGTCCTCGCTGCTGTTCTCGGGAAAGGGAAAAGGAACCGCAGAAAACGGCGGTTCGGCGCAGAGCGGGGTTCCCGGCTTCAGTATCCTTCCCAAGGAGAAAGACGATAAGGACCAGAGCGCGGAAGATTTCTTCAACAGTTATTTTACCGCTGTGACAACGCAGACGGCAGAAGTGAAAATTGAACGCGTGAAGCTGCCCGTTTCCTATTCCCTGGCGCTGAAGGAAGCTCCGGAGGAGGAACTTTCGCTTCCGGACCTTTACCGGGCCGACAGCCGCTATGTAACAGCGATCAAGGGCTTTATGGACGGAAAAGAGGGCTACTGCTGGGGAACCGGTGTGGTGATCTCGCCCGATGGTCTTGTGCTCACCAATACCCACGTGATCGAGGACTGCACTCGTGCCACCGTGATCCTGGCGGATGACACCGAGCATGAAGCCAAGCTTGTGGGAGCCGACAGCATCAGCGATATTGCGGTTCTGAAGATCGAAGCCGACGGCCTGGAATATGCAGAGTTTGGAGACAGCTCTCAGCTGGTGGTGGGGGAACACGTGGTTGCCATTGGCAATCCTTTAGGAGAATCCTTCCGTATGACCATGACGGATGGAATCATTTCGGCCATCGAACGTGGGGTAACTTACAACGGCCGCAACCTTACTCTTTTGCAGACGAACACCGCCCTGAATGAAGGAAACTCCGGCGGGCCGCTGTTTAACATGTACGGCCAGGTGATCGGCATTACCAACATGAAAATGATGTCGGCCTATTCCAGCATTGAGGGAATCGGTTTTGCCATTCCTTCCGTCACGGTGAGAAACGTGGTGAACGCGCTGGTAAAAGACGGCGAAGTAAGAGGAAGGACCTCAATCGGCATCACGGTTGGTTCTGTGCCGGATACGGCAAAGGAACGCTATGGGATGCCGGACGGCCTTTATGTAAGCGCTGTTACCGAGGAAAGTGATGCGAAAAAGCAGGGCATTCAGGTGGGCGATGTGCTTACCGAAGTGAACGGACAAAGCGTGAGAACCACCAATGATGTGGCGGAGATCAAGGATGCGCTTTCTGTAGGCGAACGCATTCACATGACGCTTTGGCGCAATGGCGAATACTACACGGTGGATGTTCAGCTGATGGACACAAATGATATTTACCGGTAAATAATAAAACGGACGGCTGTGAAAAGCGGAAAGCGGAAAGCATTCACAGCCGTCCGCTTTTTTGTACATTGCTTGAGATATGCTTTACCTGGTGTTATACTCGTTCTATTCAATTGTTAGGGGAAAATGCTATGGAATCGATTCTTTCTCAACTGAATCCGGAACAGCTGGAAGCTGTTACCACAACGGAAGGCTTTGTGCGTGTAATTGCCGGAGCGGGCTCGGGCAAGACCCGCGCGTTAACCGCCCGTTTTGCATACCTTGTAAATGAGATGGGAGTTTTACCGGGCGGGATCCTTTGCGTGACCTTTACCAATAAGGCAGCAAATGAAATGCGCCGCCGCATCCATAACCTTACCGGGGATAACGATACCGGTTATATCAACACCTTTCACGGCTTCTGTGTTTCCATTCTGCAGGAGGATAGCTTTGCGGTGCAGTATCCCAAAAGCTTTCTGGTCCTGGATAATTCCGACATCGATTCTATGCTGCGCATTATTTATGAGGAGCGCGGGCTTTCCCTGCGCGATATGACGTTTTCCTCGGCGCGTGACATGATCGAGATGCAAAAGCTGGTGAAACGCCCGGAGTATTACCTTGACCTGATCACCATGCCGATCGACACACTGAAAGAAAAATACCTGCAGGCAACGGAAGCAGAGGATATTATTTTCTACGGCTATCTTTACCAGGAAAAGAAATGCTTTGGCCTGGATTATAACGACCTGCTGCTGTTCAGCCTTTATATTTTTCGTGAAAATCCCGAGATTCGCCTGAAATGGCAGCAGAGGCTGGAATACATTATGATCGACGAGTTCCAGGATATTGACCCGCCCCAGTATGAGCTGATGAAGATCCTGTGTGATTACCACAAAAACCTTTTTGTGGTTGGGGACCCGGACCAGACGATCTACACCTGGCGCGGCGCAAATATCCGCTTTTTGCTGGATTTTGAAAACGAATTTCCCGGCACGCACACTGTGATGATGAACCGGAATTACCGCAGCAATCCGCAGATCCTTGCCGTGGCGAATTCGCTTATAGATAAAAACCGGAACCGGATCCGCAAGGAACTGATCCCCATGCGGCCGGATGGAGAAAAGGTGGTCTGCAGCTACTGCAGCTCCGGGGAAAAGGAAGCGCTTTGGATCCAGGAAAAGATCCAGGAGCTGATGGCGCAGGGCGTGCCGCCGGAGGAGATCACCGTGCTGTATCGTGCACACTATGTCTCCCGCAGTATCGAGGAGGCGTTCATCAAGGCAAAGCTGCCCTACACGATCTACAGCGGCGTGCAGTTTTTTAACCGGGCGGAGATCAAAGATGCGCTCTCTTATCTGCGCATGATCGCCTATAAGGATGACCTTTCCTTTGCCCGCATCGTTAACCAGCCCAAGCGAAACATCGGCAACCGGCGCATGGAATTTATCCGGGAACAGGCAGAGAAAAATTCCTGTACACTTTATGAGGCTATGGTTCGCAACCTGGATAACGAGATCTTTCGCGGAACCGGGGCAGCCAAATTTGTAAAGCTGATCGAGCGCCATGCAGCAGATTACGCCGACCGGGCAGTTTCTGAAGTGCTGGCTGCTATTTTAAGCGACAGCGGTTACGAAGCCATGCTGCGGACCGAGGGCTCTCAGGAGCGGCTGGATAACCTGGCCGAGCTGCGCCAGGCCGTTTATGAATACGAAACCGGCTGCGGCGAGGAAGCAACGCTGACCCATTATCTTTCCCATGTTGCGCTTATGACCAACGCGGACACATGCGAACACGAAGGAAAAGTGAAGATGATGACGGTGCACGCGGCAAAGGGCCTGGAGTTTAAGAATGTGTTCCTGGCCGGAATGAACGAGGGCATTTTCCCGTCCTCCAAAGTGAATACCTTGCCGGGGATGGAAGAAGAACGCAGACTTGCCTTTGTTGCGGTGACCCGTGCGGAGGACCGGCTGTTCCTTACGGAATGCGAAGGAACCACTTATACCGGTTCGCCGCGCTATCCCTCCCGCTTCCTGCTGGATATTGACGAGCAGCTCCTGGACTATCCCCAGCGGCCGCGGCAGGACCTGATCCGCGATGCAAGGCTGTATATCGATTCGGCCACGGAGCGGCTGGGTGATTCCCAGCAGCAGGATCTGTATCCCATTGGAACCCGTGTGGTCCATGATATTATCGGGATCGGCACCGTGCAGGATATTGACCTGAAGCGCAAAGCATACATCATCCGTTTTGACGCCATGCAGACGGAACGAGCTATTTCCTTTAAGGCAAAGCTAAGGAGGGTATAGAAATTTGAAGTTGGGATTGGATGTTTTGTTCGTTATTTCTTGAAACCGCCGAAAAGTTACAGCGTACCGTTTCTAGAAACTTGGAGTTGGTCAAATTGAATTTGGCACAAGTTACAACTGAGCGTTTCTCGAAATTTCAGGTTGGGATTGAAGTGTAAGATACCCCCCTGCACGGTTTGAACGGCTGCGCAGGGGAATCTTTACGAATTAACGTCGTTTATTCAGAGCATAGCAAAAGAGGATGAAACCGAAGGGTTCCATCCTCTTTTTTTTAGGTTTGGCTCTTTAGAGACAATGAACCACCAGCACTGCTGGTGGGATAAAACGCTTCTAGCGGAAGAATTGGTTTAAGAAGGAAACGGATACAAGTAGCCAAGAATGACAAGGATAAATAGCAGACGGGAGAAAAGGGAAACCCACCATTCCGCAATAACAAGCGGAACGGTGGGAGTATAAGAAGTCAGAAAACCTGACAATAAAAATAATGCATGAACTGGAAAAGATGCCTCTTGAGAGGCTGCAGGAAGCAGGCCCTTCTAGGGCCTTCACAAACCACTAGTTTCACTAGTGGTTTTGATT
>JAKSSN010000022.1 GCA_024403095.1 Oscillospiraceae bacterium | reverse complement strand
TATGAGACAACAATCAATGTAGAATGGAAGGCTGCGGGATATGCCATCACTACGGAAGCGGTAGGAAATGGTACAATACTTGTGGCAACCGGAGAAGATTATAGTAAGCACGCGGACTACAAAGCAGTTGCTGAAGCATATGGAGAATCTGCAGAAAAAGCAGCCAAGGATGATGGCGTCTGGTTTAAGCCCATCGCGGATAAGGGATATGCCGTCAAGGAAATTACGGTTTCCCGCCCGACAGGGAAGGATATTATTACAGCTGTAGATAACGGAGACGGTTACTGGAGCTTTGTAATGCCGGATCATCAGGTGAAGATCCGCGTTGAGTATGAAGCTCAGAGCAAGAAGGTTTTCTATGATAAGGCACCTGCTGGCGGTACACTGGAAGTATATGCAGATGGTGATTATATCGAATCTGAAACCAAGGTTGACTGCGGAGCAAATGTTACCTTCAAGGTCAAGGCAGATGAGGGCTATGTTCTTGACAGTGTAAAGGTAACGAAGAAGGATGGATCTGTGTCCGTTGAAGTAACAAACAACAGCTTTACAATGCCTGATTATCAGGTCGCTATTGAGGCAATCTTCCGTAAAGAAGTTAAGAGTGTGGACCTGTCCAAGAAGGTTGAAGGTTCTGGTGAGGTTCAGTTTAAAAATGATGAAGGTGCAACTGTAACCAAGGCAGATGAAGGTCAGATTATTAAGGTTGTGGCGAAACCTGGCAACGGCTGCAAAGTGGCTAAGATTACAGCAATAGATCAGTATGGAAATGCAGTAGCGATGTTTGGCGGCGAAGGTGAAAACCCAATTCCCGACCTCTTCAAGGTGCCTGCAATCCCCGTGAAAGTTACGGTGACTTTTGAAGCTGTAGGTTAAGTCTTAGGTAAAGCGATAATGAATCATTAGATATGGCCTCGGAGTGAAAGCTCCGAGGCCATATTCCTTCATCTATAATTAGTAAAAAACACTTGCCGCGGTAAACTAATTCTCCGCAGCAAGTGTTTTGATGAGCCTTTATAGTAAAATGGCATTTGCGATGCCAAAATAAACCAGCAGCGAAAGTGCGTCGACGATCGTGGTAATAAAGGGGCTTGCCATAACGGCAGGGTCAAAACCAAGCTTGCTGGCAACCATCGGCAGGGAGCATCCCACCAGCTTTGCCACCAGGATCGTGGCAGCCAGGGTGATGCATACAGCCAGCGCGATCAGAACCGTGATGGATTCGTTGCCCAAAAGCAGGCGGTCGATCAGGATGATCTTCAGGAAGCACACCGCACCCAATGCGATGCCGCAAAGAACGGCGGTGCGGATCTCCTTCCAGATCACGCGGGGCAGGTCGGAAAATTCCAGCTCGTCCAGGCTGAGCGCACGGATAATGGTAACGGAGGCCTGAGAGCCGGAGTTACCGCCGGTGTCCATCAGCATGGGGATGAACGCGGTAAGGGCAACCTGAACGGCAAGCGCATCCTCAAAGCTTGTGATGATCATACCGGTAAAGGTGGCGGAGACCATCAGCAGCATCAGCCAGGGAATACGCTGCTTAAAGGTTTCAAAGGGGCTGGAACGCAGATAGGTCTTTTCGGAAGGGAGCATACCGGCCATCTTTTCAATGTCTTCGGTGGTCTCTTCTTCAATAATGTCCATTGCGTCGTCGAAGGTTACGATACCAACCATTCGCTCGTCATCATCCAGCACCGGCAGTGCAAGAAAGTGATAACGGGAGAGCATCTGTGCCACTTCTTCCTGGTCGGTGCGGGTGGTAACAGAAATCACATTCTCAACCATGATCTCGGTTACTACCGTATCGTCATCCTGGCAGAGCAGCAGATCTTTCACGGTGATAAAACCAAGGAGCTTTCGGTTTTCGGTAACGTAACAGGTATAAATCGTTTCCTTATCCACGCCGGTGCGGCGGATTCGGGTGATCGCCTCCGAAACCGTCATGGCCGGGCGGAGGGATACATACTCCGTTGTCATGATGGAGCCGGCGGAGTTTTCGGGATAACGCAGGATCTCGTTGATCTGCTTTCGCATTTCCGGGTCGGCCTGCGTCAGGATACGCTTGACCACGTTGGCGGGCATTTCCTCCACCAGGTCCGCGGCGTCGTCGATATACAGTTCTTCAATCACTTCGCGCAGCTCGGAATCGGAAAAGCCCTTGATCAGCAGCTCCTGCAGATCGGGATCCATTTCAACAAAGGTTTCTGCCGCCAGTTCTTTTGGCAGCAGACGGAAAAGAAGCGGAATGCGGTCCTGTTCCATTTCTTCAAACAGGGCGGCAATATCCGCCGGGTTCATGGTGACCAGAATATCCTTGATGGTGGAATATTTCTTTGCTGCAAGCAGTGTTGCAAGGGTGGTCTCCACAGTAACATTGTGTTCTGCCATCGGTGTTCCTCCTTCTTGTTTTGTGGGGTCAATTCAGACAGGAAGCCGACACTGCAGACCAAAGTTTGGCATGATTAATATATTGTTCTTTCGGAAACGCATGCACGAAGGACCATGCGCTTCTGCCTACTTCGGCCCGCTATTGTGCCGCTGCTACTTCCACCGTCCATGACGTTCCCTCCTTTATAAATCAGATAAATAGTAACAGCAAAAGGGCGCTGTTACTAAAATAATAACCTGTTTGTTCAGGCGTGTCAACCGCTTTGCAGGACCTTCTTGATTTCACCCGTAAGGAATGATAGAATATAATTACTATTTGTACGCTGTTGATTTTACAGCAATGAAAAAGGAGTTTGCGAAAACATTATGGATATTACGCTTGTGATTCTTGCTGCCGGAATCGGTTCGCGTTTTGGCGGCGGTGTCAAGCAGATCGCACCGATGGGACCAAATGGTGAAATTATCATTGATTACTCCATTCACGATGCCATCAAGGCAGGGTTCAACAAAGTGATTTTTGTGATCCGCCATGATATTTACGACGACTTTAAGGAAGTGATCGGCAACCGGATCGAAAAGGTGTTTGCCGAGTTTGGAGTAAAGTTTGGCTATGCGTTTCAGGAGCCCGGCGAGCGGCCTGCCGGAAGAGTGAAACCATGGGGCACCGGCCATGCAGTAATGGCCTGCAGCGGCATGATCGATGGCCCCTTTGCCACCATTAATGCCGATGATTACTATGGCATTGAGGCATACAAAAAAGCAGTGGCTTTTCTTTCGGCTTCTCACAGCAGCAGCGAATATGGCATGATCGGCTATGTGCTGGGAAATACTCTTTCCGAAAATGGGGGAGTGACCCGCGGAATCTGCAAAATCGATGCGGACGGGGCGCTTTGCGAGATCGACGAGACCCGCAACATTATTAAAACAGAAACCGGCGCACGGGTGATGGACGGGCCGGAAGTGAGCACCGAAGCTCTGTGCAGCATGAACTTCTGGCTGCTGCCGGCAGAGTATGTGTCGGTGCTGGAGGAAGGTTTCCCCGCATTTAAGGCAAACATGGCAGACCCGCTGAAGGATGAATATCTGCTCCCCACCATCAACGACCGGCTGCTGAAGGCCGGCAAATGCAGCATGCAGGTGGTTCCAACGGACGATACCTGGTTTGGAGTTACCTATCAGGAAGATAAGCCTTATGTGCAGCAGGAATTTGCAAAGCTGTATGAAAAAGGTGTTTATAACCGGGAAGACCTGTATAAGGACATGCGCTGAACAGACGAAAAAACGGAGGATAAGCTAGAATGCAGTATAAGAATGTTTGGATCTACACGGAAAATTTCCGCTTTGAAAAAGGCTGTTTCAGCGTGGAAAACGGCGTTTTCTGCAATGTGATGGGCGAGGAACAGCCCGGTGCCGTTGACCTTCAGGGCGCATATGTGATCCCCGGTGTGGTGGATATTCACAGCCACGGCAATTCCGGCTCCGATTTTTCCGACGGCGATTATGAAGGCCTGGAGAAAATGGCCCGTTACTACGCGGCCAATGGCGTAACCTCTTTTGCAGCAACCTCCCTCACGCTTCCTTATGATGTGCTGGAAAAGGCATTTTCCAATGCCCGCCGGCTGGCGGATCACCGCCCCAAAGAGGCGGCCCGCGTAATGGCCGTGCATATGGAAGGGCCCTTCTTCTGCGAGGCCAGAAAGGGAGCTCAGAATGCAGAATACCTGCGCCTGCCGGATTATTCCGCCTTCCAGAAGCTGAACGAGAGCTGCGGCGGCCTGATCCACCTGGTGGACATCGCTCCTGAGCTGCCGGGCAGTGTGGAGTTTATCCGCGAGGCATCCAAAACCGTTACCGTTTCCATCGCCCATACCGACACGGATTATGACCACGCAGCTGCCGGCATTCAGGCAGGTGCCACGCAGCTGACCCACCTGTTTAATGCAATGAACGGCATTCACCACCGGAAACCCGGCCCTATCGTTGCGGCAGCTGAGGACGAGCGCGTGAGCGCGGAAATCATTGGCGACGGCCTGCATGTGCACCCGGCCAGCGTGCGTTTTGCTTTTCGCGTGTTTGGCGCAGAGCGTATGGTGATCATTTCGGATTCTCTGCGCTGCTGCGGCATGCCGGACGGAGAATATGAGATCGGCGGCCAGATGGCATACCTGAAAGACGGCGTAGCCCGGCTGGGGGACGGGACGATTGCCGGCTCCGCTACCAACAACTTCCAGTGCCTGCAGCGGGTGATCTCCTTTGGCATTTCAAAAGAGGATGCGATTCGTGCAGCAACCTATAATCCCGCCCGTCAGATCGGCTGTCTGGACCAGGTGGGGTCAATTGCCAACGGTAAGTTTGCAGACTTTATTGTTTGCGACGAGAACCTGAACCGCAAGGCCGTATACATTGCCGGTGAAGAGATCGCCTGATTGGGGATGACCTGATAAAGGAAACGGAAGATGCATTGCATCTTCCGTTTCCTTTATGCATTTATTAGCGTAATAATTGTGATAATATGCATATTCATTCATTAACTGCACAAATAATGCATATTATCCTTGACAATTCCCATGCATATGTCTATGATATGCATATTAAAAAGCTCCGCACACTGAGGTGCGGATAAAAGGAGTGCTGACAATGTGCCTGTTTTCGCTGAAAGGAAAACATTTCCTGACCCTGCTGGATTTTACCCCCGAGGAGATCGACGGTCTGCTGACCTATGCAGCCGAGCTGAAGGATAAAAAGAAGAGAGGAATTCCGTATCAGCTGTGCAACGGCATGAACATTGCCCTGATCTTTGAAAAGACCAGCACCCGTACCCGCTGTGCCTTTGAAGTGGCAGCTGCCGACCTGGGCATGCATCCTGTGTACCTGGATCCCAAAAGCAGCCAGATCGGCAAAAAAGAGAGCATTGCCGATACAGCCCGCGTGCTTGGCCGCATGTTCGATGGCATCGAGTATCGTGGTTTTGAGCAGACCAAAGTGGAAGCACTGGCAAAGTATGCCGGCGTACCGGTATGGAATGGTCTGACCAATGAATATCATCCTACCCAGATCCTGGCAGATTTCCTTACCATTCGCGAGCATTTCCACCGCCTGAACGGAATCAAGCTGGTGTATATGGGTGATGCCCGGTATAACATGGGCAATTCACTGATGATCGGCTGCGCCAAGATGGGCATGCATTTTGTAGCCTGCGCACCCGAGAAGTATTTCCCCGATGCGGCTCTGGTAGAAAAGTGCAAGGAGATCGCTGCACAGACCGGAGCAGTGCTGGAGTTCAACAGTGATGTAAGCTCTGCAACCAAGGGCGCAGATGTGATCTACACCGATGTGTGGGTGAGCATGGGCGAGCCGGATGAAGTGTGGGACGAGCGCATCCACGATCTGATGCCCTATCAGGTGAATGCGGCAGTTATGGAAAATGCCGGTCCTCAGTGCCGCTTTATGCATTGCCTGCCTGCCTTCCACGACCTGGGAACTGAGATCGGCGAAAAGATCCATGAAAAATATGGCATCAACGCAATGGAAGTAACCGACGAAGTGTTTGAAAGCGCCCAGTCGATCGTATTTGACGAGGCGGAAAACCGTATGCACACTATTAAAGCCGTTATGGCGGCAACTCTGGTGTGATGCCGGTAAAGTAAAAAAAGAAAAGCCCTGCCGCAAGGCAGGGCTTTTTGCTGCTTAGGAAAGATTTCCGGTGGCGTACATTACCGCTGTTACTGCAACCACAGGGGCAGTTTCACAGCGCAGGATCCGTTCGCCCATGGAGCAGATATGCAGGCCGGCCATACGGGCCAGGTCTGCCTCAAATGCGGCAAAACCGCCTTCAGGACCGGTGATCAGTGCGGCGGAATGAATGCCGGTGTGGGCATTCAGCACGGTGTCGAGACCTTCCCGCTCGCCGGTTTCATACAGAAACAGGCCAAGGTCTTTGTGCACAGCCAGGTCAAGAGCGGAGGCATAGTCACTCAGCCAGCCAACCTGGGGGATAATGCCGCGGCCGGACTGCTTAGCAGCCTCTTCACTGATCCGCTGCCAGCGTTCCTGCTTTTTTTCAATGTTTTCCGGGCGTGCCACGCAGCGGTCGGAAGGGAAAAAGAAAATTTCGGAGGCACCAGCTTCTACGCATTTCTGAATGATATAGTCTGTCTTGTCGCTTCCCTTGGGAAGGCCGCAGAGCACGCTGACAGCCACCGAAGGCTCAGCCTTGCAGGGAACTACCTCAATCACTTCTGCTTCCACCTGCTGTTTATCGGCAATGGTAACGCGGCACTTGTAATCGGTGCCCTTGCCATCGCAGATAATAATATCCTCGCCGGGGCGGATGCGCAGAACACGGGCATGTTCGGCATCTTTTCCCGTCATAATAGCGGTTCCGCCCAACAGATTGGTTCCCAGCATAAAGAATCTTGCCATTGTTTTTCCTCCGAAAACACAGGATACACCGTGCGCCAGGCACAGACTTTTTCTGAATTATCGCACAGAATCGGCGGCTTTGCAATCCCTGGCGCCCAGAAAAGCCCGGCAGAAAAAGAGCTGGAAATCAAAGGCACGATATTATATAATTAAGATTAATTGAAAACGCAATTCATGGGGGAAAATGATATGCCAACCAGCTGGAACCGCAGCCCGGAAGAATTCCATAAAACATATATTGCCAACACAGATGCTTTCTATCGCCTGGGAAACAGCGGCCTTGCACCTGAGCTGGATAAGTTCGTCACCCAGTGCGCCCTTGGCCTGTGGAGCCGCTCCGCAGGGGTTACACAGGAGCACGTGGACATGGCAAACATGATCTACTCGAAAGGGCAGCGTTCGCCCAGCTGGATGCTCTGGACGCTCACCAGCGCAGTTTGCGAGACGGATATTTTCATGCCGCCTATTTTCTTCTGGAATCTGGCAGAGAGCGATGCCAAGCGCGGCACTGTGGCCTCGCGGACCTTTATCCGCATGGTCACCAACATCCTGCTGTATCTGGCGGCTGCCGATGATGATGTTACCATGGATGAAGCCCGCTATATTACAGAAGTTATCGATAAACTTACGGCCATCTGCGATGCCAGCGGTGTGGGCAAGGGAAAAGAGGCCCTGAACCCCATGGACTATGTTACCAGCACGGAAGCATCTTTCCTGGATAAAAATCCCCCCGCCGTGCAAACCGCCTCTGCCGGCAGCACTGCTGCACAGAACACCGCCGAAGAGCAGGCAGAAAAGCCGAACTTCGATGAACTGATGGAACAGCTGGAGTCGCTGGTCGGGCTGGAAGAGGTTAAAAAAGATATCAAGAGCCTGATGAACCTGGTGAAAGTGCGACAGCTGCGAAAGCAGAACGACTTGCCTGTGGCGCCCATGAGCCTGCATATGGTGTTTATGGGTAACCCGGGAACCGGTAAAACGACGGTGGCGCGCCTGATGTCGGGCCTTCTCTCTGCCATTGGCGTGCTGAACAAGGGGCAGTTGGTTGAAGTGGACCGCAGCGGCCTGGTGGCTGGTTATGTTGGGCAGACAGCGCTGAAGACCCAGGAAGTGATTCAATCGGCAATCGGCGGCGTGCTGTTTATCGACGAGGCCTACTCGCTTTCCTCCGGCGGCGAAAATGACTTTGGCCGCGAGGCAATCGAGACCATTCTGAAAGCAATGGAAGACCACCGCGACGAGCTGATCGTGATCGTTGCCGGTTACAGCGGCCCGATGCAGGATTTCCTTTCGTCCAACCCCGGCCTGGAATCCCGCTTTAATAAATATTTCTGGTTCCCGGATTATACCGGCGAACAGCTGATGAAGATCTTTGAAGGCCAGTGCAAAAAGAACGGCTATACGGTGGATGAAGAAGCCTCTGCGCTGGCAGCGAAGTTCTTTCAGGCCTTGTACGAAGAACGGGATGAAAACTTCGGAAATGCCCGTGATGTCCGCAACCGCTTTGAGGACATGGTCTCGCGCCAGGCAAATCGCCTTGCCCAGATGGAAGCACCCACGCGTGAGGACCTGATGGCACTTACCATGGACGACATCCTGGATGAGGAAGACCGCAAGCTTTTGGAAGAAGCGGAAGAAACTGAAGAATAAAAAACATGCATCCTGCAATTATGCAGGATGCATTCTTTTTTATTTAAGTTCGCGGAATCTCAGCGCCGGGCGGTAGAATTCAAAGATCACGATGTGACGGCCCTTTTCGTTTTTGGGGCTGTGGCTGGTCCAACCGACCTTCATGGCGCCCATCACCTCGCAGAGATGAACGATCAGCGGGCGCGGCCCAATTTTGTAGGCAATGAACTGCGGCCGGGCAATCACATTCAGCAGGCAGCGGCTGAGCACAAAACTCAGAAGCTTCCCTTTTCCTTTATATTCCTCTGCCGGAGCGGCAAGCTGGCCGCGTACCAGATCGGGGGCGTGAAAACGGAACCAGGCGACAATGGTGGGGTCAAAGCTCTCAATGCAGATCTCCCCCTGATAGCCGCGGATCAGGTCCAAAGTTTTGCGGCAGAGCTCGCGGTTTCGGCGGCCGGTTTTCAGCTCGCAGATAATTGGGCCGCGGCCATGGATCACATCCAGCACGCTGGAAAACAGAGGGATGGTCTCCTCTGTGCCGCACAGGTGCAGCGACTGCAGCTCCTCAAGCGTTTTTTCGTCCACCCGGGCATCAACGCCGCAAACACGCTTCAGGTCATCGTCGTGAAATACTACGACCTTGCCGTCTTTTGAAAGCTGCACATCCAGTTCCACTCCGTAGCCCAGTTCGGCAGCGGCAGCAAAAGCGGCAAGGGAATTTTCAGGCACAGAGCGGTCAGGGGTATGCAGACCGCGATGCGCATAGTTTCGGCCAAAAAGAGGCGCCTTTGCACTGCGGGAGAGGTGGCCGGGGGCGGAAAGAAGAACAGGCAGTGCTGCAGCTGTGATGCCTGCAGCCAAACAGAACAGGCGAGAGGAACGATCCATAAGAAGAACAACTCTTTTCTAATGATTGATAAGGGTATTATAGCATAATTCAGCGCCCGGGACCAGCAGAAAGAGGGCGGCTGCCATTGAATCGCGGGAAAAACTGGTGTATGATGAACGGCAGGAAGTGTTCGCAGCAAACAGAAACAGCGCAGTGAAAGGAAACATCAAATGGCTGAAGTAACAATTACATCTGAAAATTTTAAACAGGCAGTGCTGGAGTCGGAGATCCCGGTGATCGTGGACTTTTGGGCAAGCTGGTGCGGCCCCTGCCGTATGCTGGCGCCTTTTGTGGCACAGCTGGCAGAAGAACAGGCCGGAAAGATCAAGGTTGGCAAGTGCAATGTGGATGAAGAGGAGATGCTGGCGGTTCAGTTTGGCGTAAACAGCATTCCCACCATAATTGCCTTTCAGGGAGGCAAGGAAGTGAAGCGCATGGTAGGTTTTGATGCGCGCGATCCCAAAGGCGGCATACTTGACCTGCTGAAGTAAAAAGCAGTAATTGAAAGTCAGCAGTTCTTCGCATATAATACGAGGAACTGCTGATTCTATATGTTATCGGATGTGAACCCTATGAAAGATTTTATTCAGCATACCCTCACCCCTATCCTGGCGGCCATGATCTGGGGCTTTGCCTTTTCTGCGCAGAGCATCTGCGGCGAATATGTGCAGCCGTTTGCCATTAATGCCTTTCGCGGGCTGGTGGCTTTTCTTGTGCTGCTGGCAGGCTGCCTGGTGCTTAAGATCCGCCCCGGCAAAACGAAGGACCTGATCCTTGGCGGCATGAGCAGCGGCGGCGCGCTGTTTTTTGCCGGTTTTGTGCAGCAGATCGGAATCAACATGACCACGGCGGGGAAATCCGGCTTTATCACGGCATTGTATATTGTTCTGGTGCCGGTGGCGGGAATTTTTATGGGCAAAAAAACGAGCCGAAATGTGCTTTTGGCCGTTGCGGCTGCAGTGGTGGGCATGTACTTCCTTTGCATCACAGACAGCTTTTCCCTTGCTGCAGGGGATCTTTATCTGCTTGCCTGCGCAGTGGGCTATACAGCGCAGATCATATTTATTGACCGGTATACCGAAAAGGTAAACGGGATCGCTCTCTCGGCTTCGATGTTCCTGTTCAGCGGGCTGTTTTCTGCCCTTGCCTCTGTTCTGCTGGAGGATGCCCATCTAGCGGACTATGGCATGTGCATGGGCGGGCTGCTGTATCTGGCTGTGTTTTCCAGCTGCGTGGCGTATACACTGCAGATCATTGCACAGAAGGGCGGCAATCCGACAAAGGTCAGCCTGTGCCTCAGCCTGGAATCGGTGTTTGCAGTGGTGGGCGGTGTAGTTGTGCTTCACGAAAGCATGAGCGGCAGAGAACTGCTGGGCTGCCTGATCATGGCCTGCGCAATTGTGCTGGCCCAGCTGCCGGAAAAGAAGAAGCTGAAAAATGCAGAAGAATAAAACAAAAGCGCTCCGGGGGGACGGAGCGCTTTCGTTTTTCAGGGGGATTGAGAGAAAAGAGAGTGTTTGCAGAGGAAAGAGGGGGTCTTTCTCAACTGCAGGTATATCATACCCTATAAATGTGAAGCCAATATGAAGAGGAAAAGAACAAACTGTGAACATTTGCAGTTCAGCGATTGAAGTACAAACAGCGTTGTGCTTAAATAAAGAAAAATAAAATATAAAAATACTAAGCTGAAAAAAGGAGAATCGTCATGGTCAGAACATCAGAAGAGCAGAAAGTACGGAAAGCGAATGCACGCGGCGGAGCCGGTGAAGTAGAGATGCGCTTGCTGGTAAACGGAGCCGAGGAACTGTATGGCAAGGGAAAGCTGTTTAACCACATGGTCATGGAGCCGGGAGTGTCAGTTGGCCTGCATGCACATGACGGGGATAATGAGATCTACTACATTCTCACGGGCACCGGGGAGTATAACGATAATGGAACGATCGTTACGGTAAAGGCCGGCGATGTATGTATCTGCAACGATGGGGAGATCCATGCGCTGATCAATACCGGCTCTGAAGTGATGGAATTCATTGCTTTGGTAGTAAACAGCTGACGGCGGAATAAAGCCTGAACAAAACAGCGGGGAAATGGAAAATGGAAAATATTGAAAAAGTATGCAATTTTTTAAAGGAATCAAAGCCCTATTATCTGGCAACTGCAGAGAAGGATCAGCCGCGCGTACGCCCCTTTGGATCGGCTGTGATCTATAACGGCAGATTATATATTCATATGGGCAAGGGAAAACGCGTTTCGAATCAGCTGGCCCAAAATCCAAAGGCAGAGATCTGCGCCTTTAACAAGGGAAAATGGATGCGCATCCAGTGCGAACTGGTGGAGGATCCAAGTTTTGAGGCACAGAAAGCGGTTCTGGATGGTGCGCCGTATCTGCGAAATTCCTACAGCGAAAATGATGGAAAAAATCAGGTGTGGTATATGAAAAATGCAGTTGCCTACCTCGATTCCTTTACAGATGAACTGGAAGTTATTGAGTTCTGATGTGTTGTTATTGATAACATACAGTACCCGGCACCAAGCAAAAGCAGCGTGCCGGGTACCGTTTTTTGTTCTGATTTTTAGACCATGAACGGTTTATTTACGTTTTTGTAAAAAACTGCGAAGGAAATATGTTATAATCATGGTCGCAAGAATCTGTTTTCAGGAGGTAAATAATATTGAACAGTTTTCAGAACATGCCGCTGGCTGGCCAAATCGTTGTGTTTGCAATTCTTGCGTTGTTTGTTTTGGCAATCATTCTGCTGATCTATGTCTATTCCAGGTATCGCTATCTGATCGGCTGTGTGAGCGACAACTCTCCGGATTCCGAAAACCGCTTTCTTCGTTATGCGGTAAACAGCTTCGGCTCTGCCTATGAAAAATACGGGCAGGATGTGAATACTCCCGCCATCGTTTCCGATGCGGTAGGAGCAAAACTGGGCGGTCTTATCTTCTGCGAACGATTTTTAAATAATGCAGTATCGCTGTTTGTTACCCTGGGCCTGTTCGGCACTTTCCTTGGTTTGAGCCTTTCCGTCTCGAACCTTACGGAGCTGATCAGCTACAGCAACACCAGCGAATGGCTCAGCGTTCTCGACAGCGTTGGCGGAGGCCTGATCAGTGCGCTTTCCGGCATGGGTGTTGCGTTCTACACCTCGCTGGTGGGTGCCGGATGCAGCATTCTGCTTACGATCCTGCGCGCGGTCTTCAGCCCGCAGGCAGAACGCGAAAAGCTGGAAACCAAACTGGAGCTGTGGCTGGACCACACCGTGGCTCCGGAGTTTACCACCCGTGCAGCCAAGGATGATGCATCGCTGGTTCACCAGATGATCGACGGAATGAATGCTGCTGCCGAAAGCATGAAACAGACCATGGCAGACGCCGCTGCTGCCATGAGCAAGACCATGGATGAGGGCAGAGGACATCTGGTTGCCTTTAACAAAACTGTGAATTCCTTTAACCAGGGCGTAGTGGACTTTAAAGAAGTGGACTACAATCTGCATGGCACCGTTGAACGCATGGATGTTGCAATCCGCGACCTGGTGCGTGCGGTGAATGATCTGCGCAGCCTGATTGAAAGGAGCACAAGATAATGAAAAGACAGCATGCCGGGCGTTCTGCCGGCCTTGTAAACACCGATACCGGCGAACAGGGCTTTTGGCCGTCCTATGCGGATATGATGTCCGCCGTTGCCCTGATCCTGTTTTTCCTTATGCTGCTCTCCTATATCCAAAACCTGATCACCGGCAACGATCTGCAGAATACGCAGGAAGTGCTTTCCACCACAAGGGACGAGCTCCTGCTGGCGCAGGACGAACTGCTGATCGCCCAGGATAAGCTGGATGCTTTGCAGATCCGCCTGGACGATACCGTGATGCAGGTGCAGGAGGCGGAAGCCGAACTGAACCTTGTGCAGCTTGATCTGGACAAGGCAAAAACTGCCCTGAGCGACCAGGAGAAGGAACTTGCCGGGCAAAAGGAGACCATTTCCAAACAGCAGATGCTGATCGACCGTCAGGAGGATTACCTTGCCGCTGCCAATGAGGAACTGGTGGAAATGCGGGGGCAGATGCAGGCAATTGCAGTGCTTCGCCTTTCCATTCTGGAACAGATCGAAGAGAGCATCGTAAAGATCATGGGCAGCAATGCCAAAGTCAGCATTGGCGAAAACGGAAATATTATTCTGGGCGAAGGTGTTTTCTTTGATGTGGGCAGCAGCGCGATCAAAGCGGAGAGCCGCCCGGTACTGAATCAGCTGATCAAAGTGTTCAGCGAGTTCCTGGCAGATGACGAAAATGCCCGCTATATCGACAGCATCGTGATTTCCGGCCACACGGACAGCACGGGTAAGGCCGATGCCAACCGCAAGCTTTCCACCGACCGGGCCAACAGCGTGCTGAGTTATCTGCTTACCGGCAGCAATGCCGCACTGGATAAGTATGCCCAGTATTTTTGCGCGGCAGGCTATGGCGCGACCCGTCCGGTTGCTGAAAACACCACAGAAGAAGGCCGCAGCCAGAACCGTCGCATTGAGATCTCCATCATTCTTAAGGATGAATCGGTGATGGAAATTGTGGAAGAGTACCTGGCTTTGGAGCTGCCGGAGGCAGAAGGAACCGTGGTTACTGCATCTGTGAAAGCGGACACGAGCAGCAAAAAATAAAACAACCAATATAAAAACGGAGCACATCGTTGTGCTCCGTTTTCTCATCCTTTTCCTGCTTTGCGGCAGAGGGGGCAGCGGGCTTTTTTATATGCCCGGCTGTAAATGCTGGCCGGCCATTCATGGCCCTTTTCACACCGCCACCATACTTTTTCTTTGGAACTGGCTTTGACCTGGTCGGTCAACGGACCGTTCTTTTCGGTATGCCATTCGGCTGCAAGATGCGGGAAGCGCCCAGCCAGACATTTCTGCATCTGCCTGCAGACAGGGCATTCAGCCCCTTTGCACCGCAGATAAACAGCTTCTTCCCATTTATGCCCGGCGGAACAGCGCCAGGCAACAACCAGCCCGGAGGAATAAACCACGGTTTCAGGGCGGAGAGAACCATTCTGTTCATAGTCCCATTCTGCGGCAACAGCAGGATACAGTTCCATTAAGTTGTCCAGCAATGCGGCCATGCTCCATCCCCCCTCTCCGTCAGGCTAATACTATAATACCTTCTCTCTCAGCGTTTTTAAACAGAAAAAGCAGGTTTTTTTCATGCCGGTTTTCACGAGAAAAGGCGGGAGGAAACGCCGCTTGCAACTGGCCCTGCGTTTGCATATAATAAATGCAAAAACTGGCACCGGAATAGGATGAAAAGCAATGGAAACAAAGCAAAGAATACGTCTGGTTGCGCTGGACCTGGATGGAACCCTTCTGAATGAAAAAGGGCAGGTATCCGGCAGGGCGGCCGGAGTGCTCAATCAGGCAATTGATGCCGGGCTTGAACCGGTGATCTGCACCGGGCGATGCCTGCCGGAGATCCAATTTGTATTTGAGGCGGTCCCGCGGATCCGCTATGCAATTTGCGTGAGCGGGGCATATATTTGGGATAATGCACTGCAGCGGTGTTTAACTTCCTATGTGATTCCAACGGAAGTTTGTAAAAAGGCAATGGACCTGGGAAAAAATGAGGATGCCATGCTTCATCTGCTTTCACTGAAGTCTGCGGCGCAAAATGACCAGATGGAACATATGGAACGCTACGGTATGGGGCATGCCAAGCAGGCTTTCCGCAGCACGGCCACAGGCGCGGAAGACATTCGGGCAGAGTTCGACGCAAGTCCCTATCCTGTGAATAAATTAAACTATTTCTGCCCGGATTCCGCGACCCGGGACAGAATCCGGGCCTGTATGGAAGCCGAGCAGCTGCCGCTGGAGCTGGTAAACGCCGATGCAACTTCTCTTGAGTGTTCCCCGATAGGAATAACCAAGGGAACGGCATTACTGGAGCTGTGCTGTGTCCTTTGCCTGAAAGCGGAAGAAACGGCGGCGGTGGGTGATTCGAACAATGACCTGGCCGTGCTGAAAACAGTTGGCCTGCCGATTGCGATGGGTAATGCAAACGAACAGGTAAAAGCGGTGTGCAGACACACCACTTCAGATAACCGGCACGATGGCTGCGCAGAAGCAATTGAATGGATCCTGAGCCTGCAGCCGGAGCAGAAAACAAAGAATTGAGCGAGGAAGGACGAAAACATGGCTAATTTTTGCGAAAATTGCGGAATGCCCCTGAATGGAAATACGACCTGCCAGAACTGCGGTACAAAAGTGAAAGGCACAGAGGCCGCATCGGCCGCAGCCGTGCAGATCGCCCCGACGCAGATCATTCCGGAGTCGGAAACGGAAAAGCAGACGGAAGGAATTCTGTTTACTGCAGAGCAGAAGCTGAAAAAGCTGGAGCAGGAAATCCTGGAGGATGGAACACAGGGAGCGAGGATCGACAGAAACCGGATCCTTTCCATGATCTCCTATATGGGTATCCTGTGTGTGGTGCCGTTTTTTCTTTCCAGTAAAGATGAGTTTACAATGTTTCATGCAAAGCAGGGTCTAGCGCTCTTTATTGCGGGAGCCGTACTGTCACTTGCCGCAGGAATCCTGCATCTGCGCTGGATCATATCCATTGGTAGATTAGTTTTAGCCGTTCTGGGTATCCTGAACGCATACCAGGGTAAAAAGATCCCTCTGCCGGTTATTGGAAAATATATAAAGTGAGCAGCAGAATAATTAGAAGAGAATAAAGGTTTCCATGAAGCACATGAAGCAAAGGTAACATAACGCAAACAAAATAATGTGCAGCATAACCTTATGTTGTGTGCGAAAATAAAGGAAAAACACCATATTTAGGGCACCAAAAAAAGAGCAAAAAAAGATGAAAAAAGTGGTTGACAAAACCAAAATGCGGGTGTATATTAACCAAGCTTTCAGCGAGCGGCTCGGCAGCCGGCAAGCGAGAGCAACACAAATAGCGTGCTGTAAGATCACAAAACAAGCTGCTTAAAAAGATTTGAAAAATCTGAAAAAAGTGCTTGACAAACTGAATACGACATGCTAGAATAACTAAGCTGTCTGGTCGAGAGGCCTGCAGCGATGTACCTTGAAAATTGAACAATACGAAAACAAATAGCTTATGCTA
>JAKSSN010000021.1 GCA_024403095.1 Oscillospiraceae bacterium | reverse complement strand
GCTCGCCTTGCGTCATGGTCTGAGCTTTTCAGCAGCGAAATAAAAGGTTCTGTTTCGCATTCCACCAGCGGAAACCTGGGATAGCTTGAAAATCGGCTGTTGAGAGGCACGATTGCCAGCAGACGGTCCTCCATCAGCGGAATACTCTCGCACGGAACGGAACATGGCACATTCACAAAGCCAATGTCAATGCTGCCGTCCTGCAGCCACTGTTCCACGTCATGGTAGTCGCCGTTCAGCAGTGTGACCTTCACGCCCGGGTAATCCTGCTGGAATTCTTTGAGCACTCCCGGCAACCAGTGCACAGCAACCGAAGTAAATGTGCCTACTTTTACTGTTCCCGCATCCAGCCCGCGGATTGAGGCCGCCACCTGATTCAGATGTTCCATACTGTTCAGCACATTTCGCACTGCCGGCAGCAGCTGTTCTCCCTCTTCTGTAAGATGAACGCCTGCTCTGCCGCGTTTTAGTAATGAAAATCCCATCTCTTCTTCCAGAGAAGAGATGCTGTGGCTGACGGCAGACTGCGTACAGCCCAAACGCTCCGCCGCAGCGGTCAGGCTGCCTGTATCCAGCACAGCAGCAAAAGCTTCATATTTTGAAATCGCCATACGTGTTCCTTTATATGAATTATTTTCATGTAAACATGAATCGCATCAATTTTTGTTCTATTATAGCAAAAAAGATGCCGTCCGCAAGGTTTTTTATTATTTTTTGCGCTTGTTGGATGAATCCTATCAGTTATAATCGTTCCCATCGCGCAGGGTTTGCAGCAATGCCTTCCCTACCATATATAGAAAAGAGAGGACATCCATTATGACATCCGCAAATCTTCTGATTCTTGCAGCCGTTGTTGTTTATCTGATCGGCATGCTCGTTATCGGTTTGATCTACTCCAAAAACAGCTCATCCGAAGACTTCTATCTGGGCGGACGCAAACTTGGCCCCATTGTTACCGCAATGAGCACCGAGGCTTCCGATATGTCCAGCTATCTGCTGATGGGTCTGCCCGGCCTTGCATTTTTCTGCGGTATAGCAGAAGCAAGCTGGACTGCCATCGGTCTCTGCATCGGTACCTATCTGAACTGGCTGTTTGTAGCTCGCCGTCTGCGTCTCTACTCTGCCAAGATCAAGGCCATCACTGTGCCTGACTTTCTGGCCACCCGTTTCCGCGATAATACCAAGCTCATTGAAACTCTTGGTGCCCTGGTCGTTATCATTTTCTTTGTGCCCTACACTGCTTCCGGTTTCTCCGCCTGCGGCAAGCTGTTCAACAGCCTGTTCGGTTTTGATTACATGACCAGCATGCTTATCAGCGCTGCTGTTATTGTTGCCTACTGCGCTACCGGCGGATTTATGGCAGCATCTGTCACCAGCCTGATTCAGTCCATCGTCATGACCTTTGCTCTGATCGTTGTTATGTTCTACGGCACCTCTGTTGCCGGCGGCTGGGGCGCCGTTGTGGCAAACGCAAAGGCCATTCCCGGTTACCTTAGCCTGACCGCCAGCACCAGCATCCAGGCCGCTTCTGCAGGCAGCTACACTCCGCTGATGATCGTTTCCACTTTGGCATGGGGCCTTGGTTACTTTGGTATGCCCCACATTCTGCTGCACTTCATGGCCATCGGTGATGAAAGCAAGCTGAAGGTCAGCCGCCGCGTCGGTTCTGTCTGGGCCGTCGTATCCCTCGGTATCGCTGTTCTGATCGGTATCATCGGTTTTGCCGCTGCAAAGGCTGGCGCCATTGCAATGCCCGGCACCGAGTCCGAAGCCGAAAGCATGATCGTTACGGTTTCCTCCCTGCTTTCTACTACCGGTGTTTTCCCCGCTATCATTGCCGGCCTGATCATTGCCGGTATCCTTGCCGCAACCATGTCTACCGCTGATGCACAGCTGCTGGCTGCCGCCTCCGGCGTTACACACAATATTCTCACCAATGTGTTCGGTCTGAAGCTCAGCGACAAGAAAAATATGCTGATTGCCCGTCTTACGGTTGTTGGCGTGGCCGTTCTGGGTGTTATCTTTGCAAGTGATCCCACCAGTTCCATTTTCCGTGTGGTTTCCTTTGCATGGGCAGGTTTTGGTGCCACCTTCGGCCCCGTTATGATTTTTGCCCTGTTCTGGAAGCGCAGCAATAAGTGGGGCGCAATTGCCGGTATGGTCTCCGGTGCTGCCACTGTATTCATTTGGAAGTATCTGGTTGCTCCTATGGGCGGTGTTCTTGCCATTTACGAGCTGCTGCCCGCTTTCCTCATCTCCTGCGTGTTCATCGTTGTTGTTTCCCTTGCTACCAAGGCACCGGAAGCAGAGATCGTAGAAGAATTTGAGGCTGTTGCAAAGAGCTGATCTGAGTTATCACAAATGAAAACCCCGACTCCTTTCGGAGTCGGGGTTTTTTAGTTAAATGAAAGCTCAAATCAGGAACAGGGAATCATCGTTTTCGATCCAGTCACTGACCGGAATGGTATGGTATTCCGTCTCGCTGATACGGATGACCACCTTCTCGATACCTGAGTTAATGATCTGGCGCTTGCACATACTGCAGGACATTGCATCGCTTAACAGCTCGCCCGTCTGCGCATTGCGGCCGACCAGGTAGATGGTAGCCCCGATCATATCCCTTCGGGAAGCAGAAATGATCGCATTTGCTTCGGCATGCACGCTGCGGCACAGTTCGTAGCGCTCGCCGGAAGGAATTTTCAGCACTTCACGGGCGCAGGTTCCCAGGTCGCTGCAGTTGCGGCGGCCGCGCGGGGCACCGTTATACCCTGTAGAGATGATCTCGTCGTTGCGCACGATAATGGCACCGTACTTTCTTCTCAGGCAGGTGGAACGTTCCAGCACTGAATCTGCAATGTCAAGATAGTAGTTCTGTTTTCCGGTTCTTGTATCCATGGTTTTCCTCCGCAGTTCTGTTTTTTTCAGTATATCCTCATTCCTCTGCCCCGTCAACCGACAGCGTCTGATTTTCGCCGCCGTCGTTGTGCTGAGCAATTGCCTGTGATATAATTGATTTAATCTTAGCACAGTGGAGGATATTTTATGGTTACTTTTAAACTGATCGATACGACTGACCGTTATTTTACCTGGTATTACTTCCCCAACGGTATGGCGGATGCTGGCCACGGCACCATTGTGATCGACCGCCTGGAAGGACGTTTGGAACTGACGGAGCTCGCTCCCCTGGACCAGTTTATTCACATATCTGTAGAAGAGCAGCTGGAACGGCGCAAAGCAGCCGCTGAAATGCGCAAAATTGAGCAGATGCCCGAGCTGACAGAAGAAGAATGGCCCATTCCCACGGGAGAAATGACCGCAACTCTGTTTGCTGATTTTGCCATTCGTGAAATTCTTATGGGCTACAATTCCGGCAAGCTGATTGAGGAAGGCTCCTCCAACTGTTACTGATGCAGCAGGTTCGTAATTTTCAGAAGGAGCTGGACCGTCTTCTTCAGCGCACCAGCAATCGTCCGCGCCTGCTGCTGCATTCCTGCTGCGGTCCGTGCAGCGCTCCTGTTCTTGAATACCTGACGCAGTTTTTTGAGGTTACCCTGCTGTGGTTCAACCCCAACCTGTTTCCGGAGGAGGAGTTTCACAAGCGCCTGCATGCTCAGCTGGAACTGATTGAAAAAATGGGGCTGCAGGATCTGGTGCATGTCATAGATCTGCCGTGGCGAAGCGAAGAATATTACAACGCCGTGACCGGCCTGGAAAACGAGCCGGAAGGCGGAAAGCGCTGTACGGAATGCTTCCGGCTTCGTCTGCGGGAAACCGCTCTGCTTGCCGTTCAGGGAGGCTATGATTATTTCTGCTCCACACTCACGCTCTCCCGTCACAAGGATGCCCTTCGAATCAACCATTTGGGAGAAGAGCTTGCTCAGCAGACCGGTGCAGTATGGCTTCCTTCCGATTTTAAAAAACACAATCGCGAAGCCCGATCTCTGGAGTTATGCGAGCAGCATGGAATCTATCGGCAGCTCTATTGCGGCTGTGAATTTTCCCTTCAAAAGCGGCAGTCTGTGGCAGCTGAAAAAGCAGCGCAGAGTACATTGAACGAAGGTTAAATACCAAAGAAACCCCTTTCGGTGATGCTGACCGAAAGGGGTTTCTTTGCTTGCTTTTCTTCCCCTGCTGTGATAGGATACCTCCCGACCGGTTCTCCACACCCGGTCCAACCGGCACCTAGTGCCGCTGCACGGCCCCGTTTCCGCCGTGTTCTAAAGATCAAAAGGAGGTACCTTACCCATGCGAAACGAACTTACCCGTAAGCTCTGCACCGGCGGGATCATTGCCGCCCTGTATGCAGTTCTCACCCTGATCCTTCCCATGCTGTCCTATGGGCCAATTCAGATCCGCTTTTCCGAAGCTCTTACGATTCTTCCGTTCTTCCTTCCCGAGGCGATCCCCGGCCTGGCTGTAGGCTGCTTCATTGCCAACATTATCGGTTCTCCCATGCCGATCGATTGGCTGCTTGGCACTTCAGCAACGCTCCTTGCCGCCCTGCTGACCTATCTCACTCGCCGCAAGTGGCTGGCTCCCCTGCCCCCGGTAATCTGTAATGCCCTCATTATCGGTGCTGAAATTGCATGGTTCGAGGCAGGCCTTGGTTCCGGATTTGCCGCAGCCTTTGCCTATAACGCCCTTACGGTTGGCATTGGCGAGCTCATCGCCTGCTACGTACTTGGCATGCTGCTGCTTAAACTGCTGCCCAAGAACCCCTATTTCTGCAAAATGGTTCCCGCCTCCCGCGCCGACCGGCTGAACTGAATGTTTTGCGGCCGATCCGGTGGAGCGAAATGGCCGCAAAAGCTGTTTTTTCTGTTGACATAAGATAAAAACATAGTATATAATACTCAATCGACGGCTCATTGCCGTTGGTTGAGTTTTTTAATTTGTCAACTGCTTCGGGGTCTGCACCGCATGGTTCCCCGATGTTGAGTATCATAACCTGAAAGGAGTGCACACAAATGTTCCGTACCTATCAGCCCAAGAAGCTTCAGCGCAAAAAAGAGCATGGCTTCCGCAAAAGAATGAAGACCGCTAATGGTCGTAAGGTTCTTTCCCGCCGCAGAGCAAAGGGCAGAGCAAAGCTCACTTACTGATTTCCCCACTCTCATGAGCAGGTTACTGTAAAATATTTTCAGGGCGGAGCAATCCGCCCTTTAGGTATTTACGGACTTTTTGTCGAAACGCAACAGTGAGGTGTTTCCCCTGAACAGCAGATGCACACTTAAAAAGAATAGTGATTTTCGGCGTTTGTATGCCAAGGGCAAAAGCGCTGTTAATTCTTATATGGTGGTTTACTCACGAAAGAACCGCAATGGTGTAAACCGGCTGGGATACACCGTATCCACAAAGCTCGGACACGCCGTGGTTCGCAATCGGGTGCGCAGACGCCTGCGCGAGATCGTCCGCCTGAATAGCGTGCAGCTTAAGCAGGGGCTTGATATTGTGATCGTTGCCCGGTCACGCTGTGTGGGAGCTTCCTACGCAGCGATGAATGCCGCCTTTCTTTCCGCATGTGAAAAGCTTGGGCTGCTTGCCGAAAAGGAGAAGGAATGAAACAGTTTATGCTCTGGTGCATTCGCTTCTATCAGCGCCGAATCTCTCCAACACGCCCTCCCTGCTGCCGTTTTATGCCCACCTGCTCACAGTATGCTGTAGAGGCAATTGAAAAATATGGCCCCCTCAAAGGAGGCTGGCTTGCCTTTTGCCGCATACTTCGATGCCATCCCTTTCACCGAAAGGGATACCGTTTTTATGACCCGGTCCCTTGACCACAACCCAACAATTACACAAGGAGTAAATTATGTGGGCAGCAATCACTAAACCCTTTGCCTGGTTGATGAGGGGCCTTTATGGCCTTACCGGAAACTACGGCGTCTCCATCATTCTCTTTGGTCTGGCTGTTAACGTGATTCTTGCACCGTTCATGGCCCAGAGCAAGAAGAGCATGATGCGCACCTCCCGCCTCCAGCCCCGGATTCAGGAACTTCAGAAGCGCCATGCCGGCAACCAGCAGGTGCTGAATGAAGAAATGCAGAAGCTTTACCGCGAAGAGGGGATCAACCCCATGTCCGGCTGCATTTGGACTCTGATTCCGTTCCCTATCCTTATTGCACTTTACAGTGTCATCCGTCAGCCTCTGAGCCGCATGATGTTTGTTGGCAAAGAAGTGATCGAAGCTGTTACCAATTTCCTGGTAACCAGCGGATGGTACACCCTTCCCGCCAAGGCAGATGCCTATGCCGAAATCAAGCTTGTTAATGTCCTTCACAGCCACTGGACAGAAGTCCAGTCCGCCATTTCTTCCGGCTCCTTCGCCGGCCTTGACTGCTCCCGTCTGATGGACGTTGACTTCCGGTTTTTAGGTTTGAACCTTGGTGAACAGCCCAAGTGGAACTTTTTCACCTCCACCGACTGGGGTGACTGGCATGTATGGCTCCCCGCACTGGGTCTGTTCCTGATTCCGTTTATTTCCGCCGGACTTACTTATCTTTCCACTAAGATCACTCAGGCAACCAATCCTCAGCCCGCTGGCGACAGCGCACAGGCTCAGGCAACCGCTCAGAGCATGAATCTGATGATGCCCCTCATGAGCATCTGGATCTGCTTTATCATGCCTGCTGCTATGGGTATCTACTGGATTGCCAACAGCGTTTTTGGTATTATTCGCGATGTCCTGCTGACTTCTGTTTACAAAAAGAAGCTGGATGCAGAAGATGCCGAAAAGAATGCACGCCGCGCAGCTGTTGAAAAGGAACGCGAGGAACGCCGTCTGGAAACCGAGCGTCTTCGTGCCGAAGGCCGCACGGAAGTTAACACCAACACCAACAAGAAAAAGCTTCAGGCACAGGAAAAGCAGAAGAGCGATGAACGCAAGGCTGCACTGGATCGTGCCGATCGTGCCGCACGCCGCGAGCGTCTGGGGGTTCAGGAGGCCGAAAAGCCTGCCTCTCAGGTCGGCAATCGCCGTTACGCCAGAGGCCGTGCATACGACCCCAATCGTTTCTCCATTCCCGGTGCTGTAGCAGATACTTCTTCTGTCGACGCCGCCCTTCCCGAAGAGGATGTCCTCCCCATCGTTGAAGAAGTGGAGAGCGCCGTTGAGGAAACCGCTGCAGAAGTTCCCGCTCCCGAAACAGTTGCAGAGCAGGAAGCCGGCACGGAAGAATAAACAGGAGTAATTGAACCATGATTAAAACTTTGGAAAAGAGCGCACGCTCCGAAGAGGAAGCGATCAACGCTGCGCTTTCCGAGCTTGGTCTTGACCGCGATGATGTTCAGCTGGAGATCCTTCAGCGCGCAAAGTCCGGTTTTCTTGGAATCGGCTCCGCACCTGCTAAAATTCGCGTGAGCTATGAGGTTCCGGATGAACCCGCTAAGGAAGTTCCTGCTGCTCCCGCAGCAAAAGAGCCCGCAAAGCCCGTTGAAAAAAAGCCGGCAGAAAAGCCGGCTGCCCCGGTTGAAAAAGCAGTTCCCGCAGCAAAGCCTGTGGTTGATGAGCCTGCAGAATATGCCCAGATCCGCAGTTTTCTGGAAGGATTGCTGGAGCACATGGATGTTAAGGCAAACATTGAGATCTCTGCTCGTGAGAACGATGGAATCAACGTAAACCTTTCCGGTGCCGGCATGGGCGCTATCATTGGCCGCCGCGGCGAAACTCTGGATGCCATTCAGCACCTGGCCAACTACGCTGTAAACCGCGGAAATGATAAGCACATGCACATCTCCATTGATGCTGAGAGCTACCGCAGCAAGCGCGAAGAGTCGCTTACCCACCTGGCAGAAAAAATGGCCGAAAAGGCAATCAAATACAAGCGCAATATGGCTCTGGAGCCCATGAATTCTTATGAGCGCCATGTGATTCACACTGCACTTCAGAACTACGAAGGTGTTACCACCAACTCCACCGGAGTTGAGCCGAATCGACGTGTTGTTGTTACCTATGTTAAGCCGGAAGGCGGAAAGAACCAGCCTAAAAGCCGTGAATGGGCATGATCGATTCTGATTAACTGAATCATACTTTATACGCATTGCGTATCGGAGGTTATTATTATGTATTTTGAAAAAGTCAGAGATGTTCTCGCCCAGCAGTTTGATATTGGTCCCGAAACAATCACCCTTGAAACCAGCCTGATCGACGATATCGGTGCAGACTCCCTGGATGTTGTTGAACTGATTATGGCTCTGGAAGATGAATTCGGTATTGCCATTTCCGACGACCAGGCTGCAGAGCTTGTTACCGTTGGCAAAATTGTGGAATACCTTGACAAGATCGCCTGATCTCGTCTGCAATGTATGCAAAGGGCCGTTTCGCTGCTGATTGCTCCGAAACGGCCTTTTCTTTTTACCACTCTGTTCGGAGGTACCTATGAAATATCGCTGCCTTGTGTTTGACCACGATGATACGATCGTAAACAGCACCGCTTCGATCCACCATCCCTGTTTTCAGGCTTTTCTGGATCAGTACCGGCCAGGTCAAACCTGCACGTTTGATGAATATATCATAAAAAACTTTTCTCCCGGGTTTGTACAAATGTGCAGGGAGGATTATGCTCTCTCCAATGAAGAGCTTGATATTGAATTGGCATTCTGGAAAAACTACGTGCAGAATCATACCCCCGTTGTATTTCCGGGAATCCGGGATATTATGCAGCGCCAAAAAGCCGACGGCGGTCTTGTATGCGTGGTTTCCCATTCGCTTGATGTTAACATCCTGCGTGATTTTGTCTGCAACCATCTGCCGGAGCCCGATGCAGTATATGGTTGGGAGCGTCCGCCCGAGCAGCGCAAACCCAATCCCTTTCCTATGGAGGATATTATACGTCGTTTTTCACTTTCACCTGATGAGGTCCTGATGATCGATGATCTCAAGCCCGGTTACGACATGGCCAAAAGCTGCGGTGTTGATTTTGCCGCTGCCGGCTGGGCTTACCGCATCCCAAAAATTGAAGATTTTATGCGCCGGAATTCCGATTTTTACTTTGCCTCACCGGATGAGCTTGCCTCTTTTATAATTTAATAATTTGTGAACTCTATCATTTTTTACCCCCGGTAAGCAGTGCTTTTCCGCCCCAAAAGGGCCGAAAGCTTGACTAATTTGCTTTATTGTAGTATTATTACGATTGTGTTCTTATATTTTTGTACAACTTATGGAGGTACAACACAATATGAAAATAATCCCCGAAGTGAAATGTCGCCGTTGCGGAGAATCCTTTTCTTCTCTGCGCAGCAGCTGCCCCAACTGCGGGACACGCAAAGTTACGCAGAGCCGCCGTGCCCCTGGAACAACCGCTTCCACTGTAAAGGGTACTGAAGCATATACCGCCAGCGCACTGAATACCAGATGGCAGATGATTTTTGGACTGATCCTTGTCGTTGCCGTTGTTCTTGCCGTAATCGTTATGGTCTCTACCGGTCTCAGCGCCTCTGATAAAAAAATCAAGCCCGCTCCTACCCCCGCAGCAACTCCGGTTACCGAGTCCGGCGCCCCCATTGTTGAGACGCCTCCCACTCCCACCCCCACTCCCATGCCTTCGGTTGAGCGTGTGGTGATCCGTTATTACGAGCAGGAAAAGACCGAATTTACCATGGCTGTCGGCGATGCCATTACTGTAAATGCATTTGTTACTCCTGCTACCGTCACCGCACCTGTAAAGTGGAGCACCAATGACGAGGCAGAAGAATATGTCTCCATCACAGTGGATGAAGACAACAAGTGCACCATCACCTGCAAGGCTGCAAAAGCCGGCGGTGTAAAGCTGATGGCCACTTTGGCCGGCGTCACTGCTGAATGCCAGGTTTATCTGAAAAATGCCTGAGTAAGCACACTGCTTTCCTAAACCCCAGCTTCGTTCGAAGCTGGGGTTTTTTATTTTTCCCTGTACTTTTCCTGTTGTCTGCCGTACAATAAACAGGACCTTAATTCATCCTGCGGAGGGCTTTGCCATGCCGAAAAGTCAGAACCAGAAGCTAAAACTTCTTTACCTGAAAGATTACCTGATCCAGCAGACGGATGCTGACCATCCCGTTACACTCAATGATATTATTGAAGAATATGCCCGTCACGACATCTCTGCAGAGCGCAAAAGTGTTTACGATGATATTCACCTGCTTGAGATGTACGGAATGGATATTTATAAGCCCAGGGGAAAATATCGGATCCTCTCCCGGGAGTTTGAGCTTGAAGAGGTACGCCTGCTGGTCGACATGGTTCAAAGCTCCAACTTTATTACCAATCAGAAAACCGCCAAACTGGTTGGCAAGCTGAAAGGTCTTGTCAGTGTTCATGAGAGCAAGCAGCTCAGCCGGCAGGTGTATGTTCGCAACCGTGTAAAAAACATGAATGAGAGCGTATATATCAATGTCGACCGGATCTCCGATGCCATCAGTTCTGACTGCGATATCAGCTTTAAGTATTATGGCTATACCATGCAGAAGAAAAAAGAATATCGCCATGGCGGAAAAACCTATCATGTCAGCCCCTTTGCGCTGATCTGGGTCGATCAGAACTATTATATGCTGTGTTATAATCCGGATCATCCTGGGCAGCTTACCCATTTCAGGGTTGACCGCATGAACAGCATTCAGCTGGCAAAAGGTCCCCGCACAGGCAAGGATCTGTTCTCTGCCACAGATATGTCCACTTACACCACAAAAGTGTTTCACATGTACAGCGGAGAGGTACAGCGTGTCATGCTGCGTTTTCACCGCAGCCTTGTCGATTCTGTGATCGACCGCTTTGGCGAGGATATTATTCTGATTCCAGAAGATGAAGAGCATTTCTCGGTTTCATTGGAAATTGTTGTGAGCCCCCAGTTCTTTGGCTGGCTCTTTGCATTTGGTTCCCACGCCGAAATCCTATCCCCTTCTCAAGTGCGTGAGGACTACATGAATCATATCGCCTCCGTTCAGGCGCTGTACAAAACCACTGAAACCTGAACTTCAGGCAAAAGGAGGATTCCTATGATTGAAAAATATCCCGTTTCTTATCCCGCCTTTGGCGGAGAGGAGGAACGCACCCTGTATCTGTACCTTCCCGCCGACTATATGGAAGATCTGGAAGCACGCTACCCGGTTCTTTATATGTTTGATGGTCATAATGTTTTCTTTGATGAAGACGCCACCTTTGGTAAAAGCTGGGGACTCGGCGAATATCTGGATTATTCCAGAGTCCCGCTGATCGTTGCTGCTTTAGAGTGCAATCAGAACCCGGATGACGCACGTATTATAGAATATGCTCCCTATGATTTCACCGTGCCCGCCCGCTTCCAAAAGGACCTGCCGCGCAGGCAGCGCAAACCCATGGATGTGCACGGCTTTGGCAAGGAGACCATGGAATGGTTCACTCAGGTACTTAAGCCCATGATCGACTCCGAGCTCCGCACCATGCCGGAACGGGAGTATACCTTTCTGATGGGTTCTTCTATGGGCGGACTGATGAGCATATACGGGCTTTTGGAATTTAACGATGTATTCGGCAAAGCCTGCAGCCTCTCACCCTGTATGGATTTCTGGGCACCGCAGCTGCTTGAGCATATGAAGAAAGCGCAGGTCCAACCCAATACAGCTTTATATATTGATTATGGAATGCAGGAACCGGATTACCGGGCAGCTGTGGAACGCCTTGCCCCCGTAACTGCAGCCGCGCTGCGCAAAGGGATCAGCCTTACCTACCGTACGATTCCAGGCGGCACACACAGCGAGGCAAGCTGGGAAAATCAGTTGGAATTCTGCATTGATTTTCTGATGTACGGCATAATCTGAATATAAAAAAACGTGCATCCCTGAGGGATGCACGTTTTTTATTCTTTTCGGTTCATTCGGATTGTGTTTCTATAATTGTATTCATGTGCCTTTGTGCGCTGACAATGTGATTATTCATTGCCTGCTCGGCTGCTTTTGAATCATGAGCAGCGATGGCCTCGTAGATATAACGGTGTTCCTGAGCAGATTCACCTGCTCGGCTGCGTAAACTCACCGCAACTTTACGGTATTTCTGAATTTTTTTGTGAAGCGGTTCCAAGGTATCATAGAACACAGGACTTCCGCTGAATTTATATATATTCACATGGAAGGCACTGTCCATCGTCTTAACCTTCTCGCTGTCTCCCTTTTCTGTATAAAATTCCTGCAGTTCTACGATCTCTTTCAATTCTGCAAGCTGGCTCTCCGTGATGTTGCGTGCACAGGCTGCAGCAGCAAGTCCTTCGATGCGTGAACGAATCTCGTAAATATTACGGCAGTCCTCACCGGTGATGCTCAGCACCATCATGCCCTTTCCGCAGTCTTCAATAATATGTTCCTGCTCTAAACGGCGCACTGCCTCACGTATAGGAGTCCGGCTCACACCAAGTTCCTCGCTTAAGCGGCTTTCGGTCAGCACCTCGCCCCTGGCGTATTTTCCGCCTAATATATCTGTTTCCAGTTGATCAAATACCTGATCGGCCAGTGATATAGTTTTATGTATCATTCGATTTCCTCTTCAGCAGCGGCAAACGATGCCGCATTATAAGCTTTTCCGCCTTTTTGAAGTGCGTCGTCTCTTCACCATATAACAGCTTATCCTGTCTGGTGCAGGATAAATTGTTTGCTGCTAAAGATTTGAAACCTGTAAACGGCATTTCACTCGGGAGGTAAGTCTTTCGTCTTGCATAATCGTATACAATTATACCGCCCTCTGGCCTATTGTCAAATAAAAAAGAAGGTCCGCAGAACAGAAGCCCTTATTTCTCACATTCCGGCATCAGTTCATCTACAATGATACCAAGCATTTCCTCAAATTTTGCAGTATCCTCCGCAGTAAAGCGTTTGCTCACGCGCTCCAGAACCACTTTTTGGTAGTCGCTGTACAGGCCGATATAATTATAAAACTTTTCTGTAGGGTTCAGGTGATATTCCCGGCGGTCTGTAGTGGAATTCTCGCGTTCGATATATCCTTTACGGATCAGGCTATTCACTTTATATGTGGCATTGGACTGTGAAATATTAAGAAAATCCGCAAACTGGCTGATGGTTGGATGATCCAACATATGGATCACTTCCAGCGAAAACGCTTCCATCGCAGAAAGGGAACCGTCGCGTTCTCTTACCAGTTCAAACACCTTGCGGTAAAACTGAAGCTTAAATTTATCATAGATCCGAGTAAAGTTGGATTCTTCCATCAGACAACATCTCCTAGTTCAAAATTTTTTAGTAAATTATATTTTATACCCTTAATTCACGATTGTAAATAGACGCCTGTTTTTATTATAATACATCCTGCAAATAAATCATGTAAAAAACATGAAAAAAGGCGAAAAAAATATTGAAATAATGACATTTGTTTGTTATTATATTTGAGCATTTCGCACGGGGCTTGACTGATCCGCCCATGTGGCTGTGTTACAGCTGGTTGGAAAGGGTTGAGGGTCCCGGAGGAAAAAACAAATATTTGGAGGAAATCAAATGTCAGTCGTATCCATGAAGCAGCTGCTGGAAGCCGGTGTCCACTTCGGTCACCAGACCCGCCGCTGGAATCCCAAGATGGCCGAGTATATCTACTGCGAGCGTAACGGTATTTATATCATCGACCTGCAGAAGACCGTTAAGAAGCTGGAAGAGGCTTACGAGTTCGTTCGCCAGCTGGCTGAGAACGGCGAAACCATTCTCTTTGTCGGCACCAAGAAGCAGGCAACTGACGCTGTCCGCGAGGAAGCTTCCCGCGTTGGCATGTACTATGTCAATGCTCGTTGGCTCGGCGGTATGCTCACCAACTTCAAGACCATGCGCGGCCGCGTAGACCGTCTGTCTCAGCTCAAGCAGATGCAGGAAGACGGCACCTTCGACATGCTGCCCAAGAAGGAAGTTATGAAGCACCTGGGCGAGATGGAAAAGCTCGAGAAGTACCTTGGCGGCGTCAAGGACATGAAGAAGCTGCCCGGCGCTCTGTTTGTTGTTGACCCCCGCAAGGAGCACAACGCAATTGCAGAAGCTCGCAAGCTGCACATCCCCATCGTTGCTATCGTTGACACCAACTGCGATCCCGACGAAGTTGACTATGTTATTCCCGCAAACGACGACGCAATCCGTGCTGTCCGCCTGATCGCTGCCACCATGGCAAATGCTGTTCAGGAAGGTCACCAGGGTGCAGACACCACTGCAGAGGAAGCCCCTGCAGAAGCAGAAGCATAATTTACTGAACCTTACTCCGGGGCGCTTGAAAAAACGCCCCGTTTTTAATGATTTATTACAGGAGGATTATTACTATGGCATTTACCGCTCAGGATGTTAAAACTCTTCGTGAAATGACCAACGTTGGTATGATGGACTGCAAGAAGGCTCTCCAGGCTACCGACGGTGATATGGACAAGGCAGTTGACTGGCTCCGCGAAAAGGGCCTGGCAAAGGCAGCTAAGAAGGCTGGCCGTATTGCTGCTGAAGGCATGGCATATGCTACTGTTTGCCCCAGCTGCGGCACCGGTGTTGTTGTTGAAGTAAACTGCGAGACCGACTTCTGCGCAAAGAGCGATCTGTTCACCGCATTTGTTAAGGACATCGCTACCACCATTATCATGAACAAGCCTGCAGATGTTGATGCTCTCATGAACTGCAAGTATGTTGACACCGACCTGACCGTTGCTGAGACCATTCCCGCAAAGGTTATGTCCATTGGCGAAAACCTGCAGATCCGTCGCTTCACCATCTTCGCAGAAGGCACCAATGTTGCCTACGTTCACATGGGCGGCACCCACGGTGTTCTGGTCAACCTGGCTGTTGAAGGCGGCATCGATGCTACCGAAGTCGGCAAGAACGTTGCAATGCAGATCGCAGCAATGAATCCCAAGCACTGGGACAAGTCCCTGGTTCCCCAGGATGTTATCGACCACGAGAAGGAAGTTGCTCTGGCACTCATCGAGAGCAATCCCAAGGATGCTGCAAAGCCCCAGGCTGTTAAGGAAAAGATCGCTGCCGGTAAGGTAAATTCCTACTACAAGGATTTCTGCCTGCTCCAGCAGGACTTCGTCCGCAGCGACATTTTCAAGGGTTCCGTAGAAGGCTACATTGCTGATGCTGGCAAGAAGCTCGGCGGTTCCATCAAGTTCGTTGATGCTATCCACTATGTTAAGGGCGAAGGCATCGAAAAGAAGGAAGAGGACTTCGCAGCTGAAGTTGCAGCTCAGATGAACATGGGCAAGTAAGTCCCCTCATTCATAACGGCATAAAAAAATCTGCAGATCGTTGGTCTGCAGATTTTTTATTTTTTTGTGAGTTGCTTTCAGGCAACATCAATGATCACATAGCCATCGGTCAGGTTTGCGCGCTTCAGCGAGCCCTCTACGATGGTACGCTCCCCAAACAGGTCGATCAGGGTGATCTGGCTTCCATTCACATCAATAAGCATAATATTGGAGCAGAGAATATTCTCGTCGCTCCGGTTGTTTTTATACACGGTAGAAAGGCACATCGTTACTCGCTCTCCTTTTTCAGCAGCTGCAGAACTTCCCGCAGCTGTACGTTGGCTGCTTCAAATGTTCCGATTGCTTCCAGCAGCTTTTTGTTGGCTGCACCTTCTACTGCCGGCAGCAGATCCGCAAGTTCGGCTGCATGATGGTCGTTGTGATCGATCATATAACCCAGCAGAGCACATACTTTTTCTGCCGGAGTCATTCCCGCAGGTGCCTCGTGGGTATGGGTGTGCTCGTGTGCGTGCGTGTGCTCACCGCTGTGAATATGTTCATCTTCATGATGATGTCCCATGATGATACCTCTTTTCGTCGGTTTTCTTATATTATAAGCATTCCTGTTTTCATTTACAAGCAGAACTCTTCCAGCAGGGTTTCTCCTTGCTCTGTACAGCAGTAAATGCCGATCCACTTCCGATCTTCTTCACCGCGATACAGATCCGCACTGCGCTTTGCGTACGGCAGATCAGCATGCCATTCTTCTTCCCGGCTTCCATCGCGGTTTTGAAGAACCAGTTTATATTTTGCTTTCACTCTTCGCTCACATCCTTCTTTTTATATTATATCTCTTTTCTTTTTCCGCTTCAATTCTTATGCATTCTTAATACCTGTGATTGATTTTTTTCTGCAGTCTGATATAAAATGAACCGGGCAGTAAATGCTGCTTTTCTTTTATCTATCATTATTATGTATATAAGGAACTGAGCTTATGAAAGTTGTACTTCAGAACCTGACCAAGCGCTTTCCCAACCGCAACAAAAAACTTGACGATGTGGTTGCAGTAAACGACTTTAATTTTGAGATCCCGGACGGAAAACTCATTGGCCTGCTTGGACCCTCCGGCTGCGGCAAAAGCACCACGCTGAACCTGATCAGCGGTTTGGAAAAGCCCACTGCCGGCCGTATTTTCTTTGGCGATGATGATGTAACGGATATTCCGCCTGAGCACCGCGGGATCGGTCTTGTTTTTCAGAACTATGCCCTTTATCCCCACCTCACCGTGCGCCAGAACATTCTGTTCCCTTTGCAGAATCTGAAAGGGGATGCCCGCCCCACAAAGGCCGAGATGCTTGCAAAAGCTGACGAAGCCGCAGGCCTTGTACAGATCAGCGAGCTGATGGATCGCAAGCCCAGTGAACTTTCCGGCGGTCAGCAGCAGCGCGTTGCGATTGCACGCGCCCTGGTAAAAATGCCGCGGGTCCTTCTGCTGGATGAGCCGCTTTCCAACCTGGATGCACGGCTGCGCCTGCAGACCCGTGAAGAGATCAAACGCATTCAGCAGGAAACCGGCATTACCACCATTTTTGTCACCCACGACCAGGAAGAAGCCATGAGCATCTCTGACATGATCGTTGTGATGAAGGCCGGTGTGGTTCAGCAGATTGGCAAGCCGCAGGAGGTCTATGACAGCC
>JAKSSN010000020.1 GCA_024403095.1 Oscillospiraceae bacterium | reverse complement strand
GATGGCAACAAAGGCGGGTTCCCCTCAGATGAAATGATAAACTGCGCGATTGACCAAAAGGATCAATTTGTTGGAATTGAAGATCATCAGATCGTTGCGGCATATATTATGAATCATGAATGTGACGCTGCGTATGAAACCGTTCAGTGGTTCGTAAATGCCGCCAAAGACGAAGCCGCAGTTCTTCATGCCCTGCGCGTCCTGCCGGAATATGGCGGCCGCGGCTACTCAAAGCAGCTGGTTCAGCACGCAATTGACACGGCCAGAGCGAGAAATCAGAAATCGATCCGCCTTGACTGCATTGAAGGAAACGAAATTCCTCAAAAAATGTATATGTCATTTGGTTTTGTCTATGTTGGCACAGTAGAAATCACCTATGCTGATGTTGGAAGCCCCAGGGAATTTCTTTTGTATGAGCTTGTTCTGTAACGGACCTGTGAGATATAATATTTTCAGCTGTTGATCTTCTTTGAGCGTTATGCTCACACTATTGTATTTTTTGCAGCGGATGGGAAGCCTATGGAATTATATCAGCTTGTTGCTGGGCACCGGCAATTGACCCAGCACTTTAACCGCAATGAATACCCGGCATACTACCGGGAGTACCGGGAAAAGGTTGCTTCAGCCACAGAAGTTACCACGGACATTCCGGCCGCGGTGAATCATCTGGCAGATGGTCTGGCGCGGGACTGGAAAAATGAAAAATTCTGGAAGCGTTCCTCCCTGCGGGATGGAGACCGGATGCTGATCAGCACCTTTCTGATTCCTGCCCTGCTGGATCTTGATGACGCGAAAGGGCACAAGACTGCAGAGGCTGTGCAAAATGTCATGAATGAAAGATTCTCATTTCCCCTTCAGCTTGGCTCCTACAAGGATATAATGAAAGGGTTTGAGCCAAAGCTTTTCGGCATCAGCATTGTGAAGCCCGAACCTGTCAGCGCCGAGGGAAAAAGGTTCTGTACGGTATGCGGTAAAGAACTGCCTGCCGAGGGAAAGTTCTGCCCGCACTGCGGCAATAAAATTGCAGACTGACAAAAGTAGAATAAGCCCCAAATGCAGCTTGCATTTGGGGTATTTTTTTATTCTTGTCCGTCAGATCCATTGCCCTGATAGAGCTATCATTTTCCCAGCATTTGCGCTGAACTGCTGCTGTTTTTCGTAAACATACACAACAACTTATTATATGACCGAAAACGTTTGAAACTCATGGCTTACCGATTATTTGACACATTATTTGGATTTTCATTTCGTTTCGCGCCGATTTTCACGAAATTTTTCGCTGATTTTTCTTTGATTCTTTGTCATTAATGTACAAATTAAAGTTTTGTTTCTGTGCAAGGAAACGAACTTGCACAATCAAGCCCAAAAAAGGTTGTAATTTCACAGGAAATGATGTATTTCTAAATTACGAAAACGTTTAAGTGAGGCGCAGCTGAATGGTATCCCTGAAAATGATTGCTGAGGTTTGCGGCGTATCCGTGGCAACCGTCAGCAAAGCGCTGAACGGACACAAAGATGTAAAAGACGAGACCCGCGAAATGATCCGCCGCAAAGCGGATGAGCTTGGCTACATGGCAAACTCTGCCGCCCGAATGCTGAAGACAAATCGCTCGCATAATCTGGGCGTGCTTTTTGAAGACCAGGGCGGACGCGGCCTGACGCATGAATTTTTCGCCACTGTGCTGGAAGGCTTCAAGGTAGAAGCTGCCTCCCGCGGTTACGATATCACCTTTATCAGCAAATCGCTGCTGAACCGCTCCTCTTCCTACCTGCAGCACTGCAAATACCGTGGCTTCGACGGTGTAGGCATCATCTGCGTAAAGTTCCGCGATGCAGATGTACTGGAGCTGGTTGAATCCGATATCCCTGTGGTTACGGTCGACCATGAGTTTGAAGGTCATTCCGCCGTTCTTTCCGATAATATTACAGGCATAGCCGCGTTGGTAAAATACGCTTACGAAAAAGGCCACCGCAAAATTGCCTATATTCATGGCGAGGAAACCTATGTTACCGAAAAACGGCTTCAGAGCTTTCGCACCATGTGCAACTGCCTGGAACTGCTGACACCGAATGATTACATCCGTCAGGGCATGTATTATGAGCCGGACGTCTCCTACCGCGAAACCCTAAGCCTGCTCCAGCTTGAAGATCGGCCTACCTGCATCATTTACCCCGATGACTTTTCTATGATTGGCGGAATCAACGCCGTTAGAGATGCCGGCCTTCGATTCCCCGAAGATATCTCGATCATGGGGTATGACGGCATTGATATTTCCCAGGTCATGAACCCCCGCATCACGACCTATCAGCAGAATGCCGGCGCACTCGGCCGTGCCGCTGCTGCCAAGCTGATTGAAAGTATTGAAAATCCGGAAAGCTCCATTTGCGAATCCATAAACGTATCCGGCAGGCTGCTGGAGGGAGCATCCGTAGTTCGTCCCTGTATCTGACAGCAGGGCCTTAGAAGGAGACATCGCATGAAAAAACAAGACCTTGCATATAAAAAAGCGAAAGAGCTTGTTGCAAGTATGACTCTGGAAGAGGCCGCCTCCCAGCTCTTTTATAAATCTCCCGCAATCGAGCGGCTTGGAATCCCGGCTTATAACTGGTGGAACGAGGCACTGCATGGTGTGGCAAGAGCCGGCACTGCAACCATCTTCCCCCAGGCAATCGGCATGGCAGCCAGCTTTGACGACGCGCTGCTGAAAACCGAGGCCAAGGCAATCGCCGTGGAAGCCCGGGCAAAATACAATGAACAATCGAAACGTGGCGACAGAGACCTTTATAAGGGTGTTACCATGTGGTCCCCCAACATCAACCTGTTTCGCGATCCCCGCTGGGGCCGCGGCCAGGAGACCTACGGCGAAGATCCTTATCTCACCGCTCGTATGGGCTGTGCTTTTGTAAACGGCCTGCAGGGCGACGGTGAATATGAAATTACCGCCGCATGTGCAAAACATTTTGCTGTTCACAGTGGCCCGGAAGCCATTCGTCACAGCTTTGATGCACAGTGTTCCCCCAAAGACATGGAGGAAACCTATCTGCCCGCGTTTGAAGCTTTGGTCAGCGAAGCCAAGGTAGAAGGTGTTATGGGTGCCTATAACCGTGTAAACGGGGAAGGTGCCTGCGCAAGCAGCTTTCTGATGGGCAAGCTGAAGGAATGGGGCTTTGATGGATACTTTGTATCGGACGCCTGGGCAATTCGTGATTTTTACGAAGGCCACAAGCTGGTGCCCGGTGTGCTGGAAGCAGCAGCACTGGCGCTGAAGGCCGGCTGCGACTGCAACTGCGGCAACACCTACCCCCACCTGATGGAAGCCTATGAAAAGGGCCTGATCTCTGAAGAAGATATCCGCACCGCCTGTGAGCACCTCTTCCGCACCCGCTTCCGTCTGGGTCTGTTTGATGAAAACAACGGTTTTAACCACTTTGGCATAAAGGATATTGCCACAGAAGAGCACGCCGCTCTGGCACTGAAGTGCGCAGAAAAGAGCATGGTGCTGCTGAAGAACGACGGAATCCTTCCGCTGAAGAAGGAAAAACTCCAGTCCATTGCCGTAATTGGTCCAAACGCAACTTCCATCGATGCGCTCCGCGGCAATTATTACGGCACCTCCTGCCGCAACGTGACCTTCCTGGACGGGATCCGGAAGGAAGCAGGAAATGACATTCGTGTATACTACTCCGAAGGCAGCGCTTTAAGCCGCAGCCGCGTGGAGTATCTTGCAGAAGATGACGACCGCATTGCTGAAGCAAAAGCAATGGCTGAGATCTCCGATGTTTCGATCCTCTGCCTTGGCCTGGATGCCAACATTGAAGGCGAAGAGGGCGACGAAGGCAATGCCTTTGTAGGCGGAGATAAAACAACGCTTGAAATCCCCGAAGGGCAGAAGAAGCTGCTGAATGCGGTTCTGGAGATTGGAAAACCGGTTATTGTTGTTATGGCCGCCGGAAGTTCCATGAACATTTCGGACGATCGCCCGAATGCCCTTCTTCAGGTGTGGTACCCCGGTGAAGCCGGCGGAACTGCTTTGGCAAACATTCTGTTCGGCAAGGTTTCCCCCTCGGCAAAGCTTCCCGTCACCTTCTATGAAAACACCGAAAAGCTGCCGGAGTTCACGGATTATTCCATGAGTGGCCGCACATACCGCTACACACAGGATAATATCCTTTATCCCTTTGGCTACGGCCTCACCTATTCCGACACCTGTGTTTCCGGCCTTTCTTACCGCGACGGAAAGGCGATCGTAACTGCCGTCAACCTGGGCAAGACCGATACCGAAGATGTGGTTCAGCTTTATATTCGGGATACGGTTTCCGGCGATGAAGTTCCCTTCAGCCGGCTGTGTGCCTTCCAGCGCATTGCATTAAAAGCCGGTGAGACCCGCGAGGTTGAACTTGCTGTGGATCCCAAAGCCTTCACCGTGGTAACCGAGGAAGGCAAACGCATTGCCGGTTCCGGTTCTTACCTGCTGCAGGCAGGATTCGCATCCCCCGACCCGAAGTCCGCACTGCTGACTGGCCACGCCTGTGCGCAAGTGCAGATCCAGGTCAGCTGCTAATTTGTTGTTTTGTCCGATTTGCAAGATAGGACTTAAAACATAGAATTTTATATGGAGGAAAAAACAATGAAAAAAGCTCTTGCACTTCTTATGGCTCTTTGCATGATCGTTGCTCTTTGCGCATGCGGTCAGGCAGCAGCCCCCGCTCCCACTGCAGCTCCCGCAGCCGCAGAAAAGCCCGCTGAAGCTCCCGCAGCTGCAGCTCCCGCAGCCGCAGAAAAGACCGTTCTGAATCTGTGGTGCATTGCAACCGAAAGCGACGCCAACCATGAATCCTATGTAAAGGCTATCGACGCTTTCAACGCTGCTCACGACGATGTTGAAATCAAGTGGGAAGCATTTGAAAACGAGTCTTACAAGACCAAGGTAAAGGCCGCTGCTCAGGCTGGCGAACTGCCCGACATCTTCTTCTCCTGGTCCGGCGCATTCCTTGGCGACTTCGCCAATGCCGGTGCTGCTCTGTGCCTCGATGACTACTACACCCCCTATGCTGATCAGCTGCCCGAAGTTATGCTGGCAAACGCCACCTATGACGGACATCACTACGCTGCTCCTCTGAACTTCAACGTTGTTACCCTGTTTGCTAACATGGACCTGCTGGCTCAGGTTGGCTACGATCACATCCCCGCAACCTATGAAGAACTGACCGACTGCTGCGACAAGCTTGTTGCTGCCGGCATCACCCCGTTCGGCTGCTCCGGTAAGGAGACCTGGTGTGTAACTGAGTACCTTGAGCCCGTTATCATCAAGACCATCGGCGCTGAAGAGCTCGGCAACGTGTTCTACCTCAAGTCCAGCTGGAACAACCCCGACATCGCAACTGCAGTTTCCACCTTCCAGGAAATGGTAAACGGCGGCTACTTTGATCCCAACGGTCTGGCACTCGGCAACGACGAAGTTAAGGCTAACTTCATCGCTGGCAAGTATGCCTTCTACCAGAACGGCTCCTGGAACTGCGGCGAGATCGCAGGCATGGATGCAAACGTTCAGGTTGGTGAATTCCCTGTTATGAATGCTGACAACGCAACTCTCGGCATGCTCATCGGCGGCCCCAACGACTGCCTTGCAGTTAACGCAGCTTCCCCCAACGCAGCTAAGGCAGCTGAAGCAGTTTGGGAAATCGCTCGCGACGTTTGCCACTGGGGTACCCTTGCAGGTGCAGGTCTGCCCTCCTGGACTCCTGACTACGACACCAGCTCCATCAACGCTCTGTCCAACGCAGTTGCAGAGATGGTTGCAACCTCCAACGGCATGGTTCTGTTCGGCGACAATGCTCAGAGCGCAAACATTGCTAACATCTACCTCGACTACGTATCTCAGGTCTATGGCTGCGCCATTGACGGCGAAGGCTTCATCGCTGGCCTGACTGCTGATATCGGCTGATCTTCTTTCCAGCTGATTCACTTGCATGAATCCTAAAACGGCGGTCTCCCTCTCTTCAAAAGAGACGGGGGAGACCGCCTCTTTTGGCAAACACGCAGAATAAGTTTTTTGCTTTTCTTAACTTATTTTTCTTTGTACCGCCCGGATCAAAGCGGTACATTCGCGTTCCCACCCCAGCATTTTGATAGGAGGGAATCTAAATATGAAAAAAATGCTTAGCAATAAGCTGGTAATATTCGCATTTCTGCTTCCTGCACTGATCCTTTTCATCGGTATTCTGATTGCTCCCATTCTGATGTCCGGCTACTACAGCCTTCACGACTGGGACGGCTTTACTCAGAAGACCTTTATTCTGTTTCGAAATTATAAGGAACTGTTCACCAGCAACTCCATCGGCTTCATGAAAGCCCTTGGAAATTCACTGCTGCTTGCAGCAATTTCGGTTGCATTTCAGCTTCCCCTTGCCCTGTGGTTTGCTCTTAGACTGGGCAGCGGTATTAAAGGTGAACGTGCCTTCCTTTCCATTTACTTTTTGCCGGTGCTGATCTCCACGGTTGTTATCGGTCAGCTGTGGCTTAAGATTTACAACCCGGATTACGGTCTGCTCAACCAGTTCCTGCGTGCTGTTGGGCTGGAAAACTGGACCAGGATCTGGCTGGGCGACAAGAAGACGGCGCTGCTTGCCTGCTTCATCCCCACCGTGTGGCAGTATGTCGGTTACCACATGCTGCTGATGTACGCCGGCGTTAAGAGCGTTCCTACGGAACTGCGCGAGGCTGCCATGCTGGATGGTGCAACCACCGGCCAGGTCGACTGGCATATTGTAATTCCTTACATCAAGCCGGTTCTGAGAGTAAGCGTGATCTTCTCTGTCACAGGCTCACTAAAGTCCTTTGACCTGATTTATGTGCTGACCAACGGCGGACCGTTCCATTCAACCGAGGTGCCCAGCACCCTGATGATCAGCATGCTGTTCCTGCGCAACCGCTACGGCATGGGCAGTACGATCGCGGTTCTGCTGATCGTTCTCTGCTTTGCATTTGCACTGCTGATCGGCCTGTTCTTTAAGGAGGAGGATTAACGATGAACGAACTTGAAAAGAGAATTCTCAAGGACAAGATTAAAACCGCGTTCGTATATGTTGTTCTGATCTTTTGGGCGATCATCGACCTGTTTCCTGTTTACTGGATGTTCACCTTCTCCCTTAAGAACAATGAAGAGATCTTTGGTTCCAATGTGATTGGGCTCCCCAAACACTGGCTTTGGGAAAACTATGCGCAGGCAATGAAAACCGGCAACATGCTTGTTTATTTTAAGAACAGCGTTATTGTTGCTGTAGCCACCATTCTTATTGTTCTTATCGCTGCTCTTATGGCCACCTACGCCATTACCCGCCTGGTGTGGAAGAGCAGAAAGACCATGAACAAGTTCTTCATGCTTGGTCTTACGATTCCCATTCACGCCTCCATTGTCCCCATCTATGTAACTCTTTCCCGTTTAAAAATGCTCAACTCCTACTGGGCTCTGATCATTCCCTATGCAGCATTCTCGCTTGCCATGGGCATTCTCGTCTGCACCGGTTTTATGAGCGAAATTCCCAGAGAACTGGATGAATCCGCCTGTATCGACGGCTGCGGCCCCTGGGGCATTTTCTTCCGAATCATTGTTCCCCTTATGAAGCCCGCTGTGTCCAGCGTTGGCATTTACACGTTCCTGCAGTGCTGGAACGAGCTGATGTTTGCAAACGTGTTTATTTCCAACTCAGCCTTCAAGACTTTGCCGGTTGGTATTCAGGCCCTCTCCGGCCAGTACACCACCAACTGGGGCCCGATCGGTGCTGCGCTGGTGCTTGCCACCTTCCCCACGCTGATCATGTACATCTTCCTGAGCAAGCGCATTAAAGACAGCTTTATTGCCGGCGCAGTGAAGGGCTGATGCCCCTAACATAACAAAAAAGCTTACCGCTTAGGCGGTAAGCTTTTTTTATTCCTTTGTTTATTCCTCAATCAGCAGTGAAGCAAAGCCCATAGCTTTCAGCGAAACCTTGCATTCCTCGCCGTTCAGCCGCACACACACTTCGGTTTCCTGGTCCTGCCGGTTCATCAGAATCAGCGCAAGCTTTCCATCCGGGCGGTGCCAGGCTGTGGTCTCGACCTGGTCGGAATAGCGGGTGGCGGCAGTACGGACGCTGCCGGGAATGATGGTGGATGAAAGCAGATCGATATAATCTGCCATCAGGTGGCGCTCCAGAGTATTCGTTTTTGTATTGTAAAGATAAGGCGCAAGGCAGAAATTGTTCACATAGTTGGGGCCGCCCTGCTCGTCCAGCAGCAGGTTCCAGTCGGTATAAGCGTTGGTACCGTGGTTCATGTCGCCCAGGATCTCATGCGCGAACTTTTGCGCAGCAAATACCGGGTCGATCTCTCCGTATACGCTGTATTCAAAGCAGCTCTCCGATACCATCAGCTTTTTATCCGGATAGGCCTGCCGGCAAAGGTCCAAGGCATCAAAATGGTCACCGGAATACCAGTGAAATGCCATTCCCGCAACCATGTCACGGGTGGTATCATCAACGATCTCGCTAAGCCATTCGTACACACGTTCCTTGTTATGGTCCCAGAGATAGATCTCAATATCTGTCAGGCCATGCTTCTGCATGGCGGGGTACATGTGGTCCCGCAGGAAAATCTTCTGCTCCTGGGCTGTGTAAATGCAGCTGTCCCAGGTCTGAACCGCATGAGGCTCGTTCTGCAGGGTGATGCGGGTTACCAGAAAGCCCTTGTTCCGGTACCACTCAATGTAACTGCACAGGTATTCTGCCCAGTCGGCATAATGCTCCGGTTTCAGTTTGCCGCCCTGGGTCCGAAGCTGATTATCCTTCCACTTTGCCGGCGGGGTCCAGGGGGAGAGCATTACGGGCAGCTTATGGCCGGCCGCCGCTTCCGCATCCTGCAGCATGGGAAGAATATACTGCTCCACTATTTCAAAGCCTTCGTACTGGAAGCGAGAAAAATCGCAGCTGTCAATGGGGATGCGCACATAGCTGTAGTCCATGCCGCTTTCCGAAAAGTATTCATTCATCATACGCTTCCGGTCTTCCGCGTCCATAAGGGAATAGACATAAGCGGCAGCTTCTGTTATGGCTCCGCCAAAGCCCTCAAACGGCTGATAACGAAATTCCGGGTAAATATTGACCACTTTGTTTTCGGTTTCCCCTTTGGAGAAAACCAGCTCCTGTTCCGCAAAACGGACCTTTCTTTCCTCGCTGATTGAACGGCAGACTGCTTTCATTTGCGTTTTTCCTTTCAAACGTAAATTCTCTTATGGCTCCATTTTACACGGGCTGCAGAGTGGATGCAAGAACGATTTTCTTCCATTTTCCGCCTGTTTTCTTCACTTTTTGGCTTTTTAGTTGCGCTTTTTCCCAAGGAAAAATATAATGACCTCAAAAGCAGAAACAGTCGCTCCCTGCCCGAAAAGGGAAGGCCAACGGCCCCCGCATCCAGCAGCCCAAATTATTGTCAGTCTGCTTTTGGCTTATGGCGAGGCCTGTGATTTTCCGGCAGCAGGACGCTTAATTGGTTTGAAAAAGGTGATTTATGGCTGAATACAACTTAATTGAACATCCTATTCCACCCCTGTACCGCAGCGATTCAGAAATTCTGATTTTGGGCAGCTTTCCCTCGGTTAAGTCCCGCGAGCAGTGTTTTTTCTACGGTCACCCGCAAAACCGGTTCTGGCGCGTAATGGCCGAAGTTTTCGGAGCCCCAGTGCCAAAAACGATAGATGAACAGCGGGCGTTTTTGCTCTCCCACCGGGTTGCCGTTTGTGATGTGATCTACAGCTGCGAGAATGCAGTACCCACAGACCTGTGCACAATAATTCGCGATTCGCACATCCGAAAGATTTTCTGCAATGGAAAAACTTCTTTTAGCATGTATGAAAAATACCAGAAAAAGCTGACGGGCATGGATGCCGTGTGTCTGCCCTCCACAAGCCCTGCCAATGCAGCCTGGACGCTGGAAAAGCTGGCAGAAAGCTGGCGTGTGATTCTGGACTAGCGTTTCTTCCCCCTGTCTTTCCAACTTTTCTCTGGGGGAAGTATTGAAATTTATGGTTCTCTCTTATACAATACGATTATTCAAACTTTAGCACACAAACATTATCATCTTAGGAGGAATGCCCCATGGCAGGAAGACAGTTTTACAACCCCAGCGCATTTGCCAATGTAGTCTGCGACGGTAACGTTGTTGGCTTCAGCTTTGAGATCAAGGAGCAGTATTACCGCTCCATCACCCTCTCTATCGTCCGCGACATCAAAGTCGTTATCGATGGAGAAGCCATCGCACGCGAGGATGTGCGCCTTACCGTAAACGGCGAAACCTTCACTCTGGAAGAATGCCGCACCGTGATCGATCCCGAGTACCGTTGGGAATTCGGTGAATTCATCACCGTTACCGTTATGAAAGAAGGCGGTCTTGCTGCCGGCAAGCATCACATCGATTGCCACCAGTCCATCGCACCTTCCTACATGCCCTTTACCATTGAGGCAGACTGCCCCGCCGACTTTGAGATTTAAGGAGGAACGACCATGAGCTACGATATCAAGAGAAGTGTTTCCCTGTACAGCTATCAGGACGAATTCTACAACAAGCAGCTGGATCTGGAAGGCTGCCTGCGCGAGACTGCCAAGACCGGTGCTACCGGTGTTGAGCTGCTGGCTGAGCAGATGATCCGCAAGTTCCCCCTGCCCATTGAAGACGAAGCTTTCCGTGAGACCTGGTTTGGCTGGCTGAAGAAATACGGTCTGCAGCCCTCCTGCTACGACGCATTTCTGGAAAACCGAATCTACGACAACCGCACCCTGACTCTGAAGGAGCAGGTCAAGATGATGTGCCGCGACATTCGCCTTGCTTCTATGCTCGGCTTCCCCGTGCTGCGCACCCTGGTCTCCACCCCCATGGATGTTATTGAGGGCTCTCTGGAGTATGCCGAAAAGATGGGCGTTAAGATTGGTCTGGAAGTTCACGCTCCCTTCTCTCTGAACTCCTCCTGGGCCGATGGCTACATGGAAATGATCACCCGCACCGGTACCAAGTTCTTTGGCTTCGTTCCCGATATGGGCATTTTCTGCAAGAACATTCCCGATGTTACCCGTGAAAAGTTCCTTCGTCATGGCGCAAAGCCTGAGTGCCTGAAGATCGTTGACGACTGCTATGCCGAGCGCGTTGCCAAGGGCTTTGTTAAGATCAAGTATGACCTGAACCTGGGCAAGGCCAACATGGAATACCGCCTGGCCAACGGCATGAACGAGATGATGGAAGCTGTTAAGAAAGCAGGCGGCGGCCCCGCTGACCTGGGCTATGCCGGTTCCAGCTTCACCTACTCCTGGTCCGATCCTCAGGATCTGATCGATAACATCGATTACATCTACCACGTACACGCCAAGTGCTACAACACGCATGAGGATTACGTTGAAACCGCTACCGCTATTCCCGAAGTGGTCGAAGCCTTCAAGAAGGCCGGCTACAAGGGCTTCCTCTCCACCGAGTACGAAGGCGGCGAGCATCTGCGTGCTGACTTTGACGTTGACTCCATTGAACAGGTCCGCCGTCATCAGGAAGCTCTGCGCAGAGCAATCGAAGGCTGATTTTTGCCCGATCAACATTACTGAAAAGCTAAAGAATCCCCGGAAACATTTTTGTTTCCGGGGATTTTCCTGTTCCTATGTCTTCATTCCGGGCAGTGTGCCATGGATTCTTTTTAAAATCACTTGCAAAACTGCTCATTTTAAGCTAAAATTTTAAAGAGTAAAATGATGGATTCTGTGATCTTCCGGCTGTCGGGCACTTTTGCTGCGTTCAGCCGCCTGTTCACCGGAGGTTTTCCTCTGCGCACTGCCGCAGCAACACCTCCCGGAACTCATATTCGCCCTTTGGGAGCAGCACTTCAAACGAAAAACCCTCTACCGGAAAGCTCAGGTAGCAGTAGTCCTGCGGAATGGCAAATGTGTTCATTTTGCGCAGCTCTGCCGGCCGGTTCCATTTTACATAGCATTCTTTTCGGCACCAGATATCGGTAATGCGGTTCTGGTCTGAACCGGCATAGGCTTTTTCTTCTTCTGAGTAGTAACGGCGCACGATTGCCTCCAGGTCGCGGTCGCGGGCTTCCAGGTCGATTCCGCACGGCCGCTCACAAAGGATCGCGGCAGCATAGGGATATGCGTGCGTAAGCGAAACCGTCAGCTCCGGGTGGCCCACAACAAATGGCCTTCCGTCCGGTGCGTGTGCAATTGCTGCATGTATCGAGTTTTGCTCAAGCAGCAGGTCTAAAAGGATCCCCCCCGCAATGGAAAGGTCTTTATCTTCCTTATGGCGAAGATGGTCTGTGGCAGTTTGCCTCTCTTCACAAAGCTTGTTATACAGCCGGCTGCAGAGCTCCGGATCTTCGAGGCTCCGCACATCGGCAAGCAGAATCATTGGTTTCATACCGTTTATATCCTTTTGTTTTTTAGAATTATACCCCAGGTGTTTTGATTCTTTCAAGTCGTACCGGCATGGTTTGCATTTGCCTTATGGCAAGGTTTATTTGTTTATACTATTTTGGTTTTATAAGATAAGAATTTAAAAGGAGGAATTGCCCTATGTATTTTATAAACCAGACTAACCCCGGCAAATTCGCCCGCAGCGTATCCATTATCGGTGTTGGATGCACCCCCTTCATGGAGACTCTGAAGAACCCCGAAACCGAAGGTCTCACCGAAGGCGATCTTTTTGGCTATGCAGCTCTTTCCGCTATGGAAGATGCCGGCATCACCCCCAAAGATGTTGAATTTTACTACCACGGCTGCGCTTCCCCTCTGAACGGTTCCAACTACCTCACCCCCAACATGCAGGTTGCTGAGTGGGCCGGCATGAGAGGCCGCGCTTCTGTTCACCATTCCGAAGCTTGCTGCACCGGTTACCTTGCAATTGACGAAGCATGCAAGGATGTTGCTTCCGGCAAATACAACGTAGTTCTTACCGCAGCTGTTGAGTTTGGTGATGCTCTGGCCATTCAGGGCAAGCCCGCTCACATCCGCGAGAGCTTTTCTTTTGAAGCTTTCCAGCGCTCCACCGAGTGGCTCACCGATAATGCCTACTCCCGTCACCTGCTCTGCAACATTGGCCATGACTACGGCGCAATGTGGTACCAGGAGCAGAACGGTCTTGACACCAAGCAGATCGACGATGCACTGTGCATGCTGGCAGTAAACGCCCGCCGCAATGCAGTCGGTAACCCCCTTGCCATTGACAACACCGAAGAGACCACCTATGACTACGCAGCCAAGAAGGCCGGTTACGACGATGTTCTGGAGTACATGGAATCTCCCAACAACCCCAAGGTCGGCGGCATCATGCGTATCTCCGGTCTGGAGCACAAGTGCGACGGCGCAGCAGCAGTTATTGTTGCCGCAACCGACTGGGCAATTGAGCACAACCTGCCCCACACCCCCATTGAGATCCTTGGCATTGGCAACTGCGCTCTGGAAGCCAACAACCCCTACCTTGAAATCTACGGCACCATGGAAGCCTCCCGTCAGGCATACCAGGTTTCCGGTGTAAAGCCCGAAGAGATCGACCTGATGTATGTTAACGACTTCATCATCTCCTCCCAGCTGAACGCAGCCGAGATCTGCGGCTACATTCCCAAGGGCGAAGCATGGAAGTACGTTATGGAAGGCCGCACCAACGTCGATGGCGACAAGCCCATCAACCCCAACGGCGGTCGTACCGCATTTGGTCACGCACACGCAGCATCCGGCCTTGCTGACTTCTACGATGCAGTAAAGCAGATGCGCGGCGAAGCTCCCAAGCCCATCAAGAAGGTTCCCAAGACCGTTCTTCTCCGTGGCTTCGGCGGCGGCCAGAACCTGTGCAACATCATCATCCGTACCAAAGAAGACTGAGAAAGGCGGGTATTGAACTATGGCTATTAAACTGGAAAGAATCGTTAAAACTTACTACGATAATCTGGAACAGGGCAAGATCCTTGGCCGTTACTGCCCCAAGTGCGGCAACATGGAATGGCCCCCCGTATACGCCTGCAACGCATGCGGCAATATGTACACCGAATACAGAGAGATCTCCGGCAAGGCTGTGATCACCAACTTTGTTCTGCCCTCCGTTATGTCCCTCAAGCCCCAGCTGAAGGATCTCGAGCCCTATGGCTACGCAATGGTCAAGCTGGAAGAAGGCACCGAGAAGGCTGTTATGGTCTGCGGCATTGACAAGAACAACGAAAAAGAGATCCGTGCCCATCTCCCGTACCCCGTACACGCTATTATCGTGCAGAGAGACGGCTACAAGACCGCTGTTTTCGCACTCAACGGCTTCTCTCCCGCTGCTGAAGTCGGCAACACTTCCGGTGCAGCTGTTGCAGCTCCCGCTCCTGTTGTTGAAGAAGCTCCTGCTGCTGTTGTTGAGGAAGAAACTCCTGCTGCCGCAAACTTTGACGGCGATGTTCTTGCTCAGCTGATTCCCATTGTTGCACGTTCCTACCATGTTGATCCTTCCACCGTTACCGCTGACACCAAGTTCACCGACTTCAAGGCACAGTCTGTTATCTTTGTTGGTCTGGTTGCATCTCTGGAAGATGAGTTCGATATCATGATCTCTATCACCGAGGCATCTGCCAAGGCAAAGACGGTTGGTCAGCTTGCTGAGCTGGTCACCGAGTGCATGGAGTAATTTTCTAATTGGCTCGCCTGCCGGATCTTTCCGGCAGGCATACCTATTCAATATTAACTACATTATGGAGGTACTGTCCCATGGACCTGTTAGAATCCGTTTATGCAAGAGCTAAGGCAAATCCTCAGCGCGTTGCATTTCCCGAAGCAACTGAAGAAAAGATCCTTCTTACCGCAAGAGAACTCGCTGACCAGGGTCTGTGCGTTCCTGTTCTGGTTGCAAATGCCGAGGAAGTAAAGGCTGCTGCCGCAAACTTTGGTGTTTCTCTGGAAGGTATTGAAGTTGTTGATGCTTTCGATCCCGCTTTCATTGAAGCAACTGTTAACAAGTACGTTGAAACCAACACCCTCTTCTCCGCAAAGTCCATGACCAGAAGAGCCAACAAGGATTCCATGTACACTGCTCTGATGATGCAGGCAAACGGCGACATTGATGTTACCTTTGCAGGTCTGGTTCATACCACCGGCGATGTGATCATGGCTGGCCAGAGCTTCATCGGCATGAAGGAAGGCGCCACTGTTTCTTCCTGCGCCATCTTTAAGATTCCCGGTTACGAAGGATCTGAAGGCGAGCTGCTTGGCTTTGGCGACTCCGCTGTTTGCGTGAACCCCAATGCAGAAGAGCTGGCAAGCATTGCCATCAACGCCTGCGACACCATCGGTGCTCTTACCGGTTGGGAACCCCGCTGCGCTCTGCTTTCCTACTCCACCTGCGGTTCCGGTTCCGGCGAGCTGGTTGACAAGGTTGTAGAGGCTGTTAAGATTGCAAACGAGCAGAGACCCGACCTGGCAATCGACGGTGAGTTCCAGCTCGACTCCGCAATCAACCCCAAAGTTGCCGCAAAGAAGGTTCAGCGCGAATCCAGAGTTGCCGGTAAGGCAAACATCATCATCTGGACCAACCTGGATGTTGGCAACGTTGGCGTTAAGCTGGTTCAGCAGTTTGCAAAGGCTGATGCTTACGGCCCCTTCCTGCTTGGCTTTAAGAAGGTCGTCTGCGACTGCTCCAGAGGCGCACCTGTTTCCGAGCTGGTCGGCAACGTGGTAATGAGCTGCGTTCGCGCAATGAACGGCTGATCTCCTCAGTTCAATAATTTGCAGCTGCCCAATCGGGCAGCTGCTTTTTGCTTTTTCTCCTGTAGTTTTCACCTTCAGAAAAACGTTAAAGCGGATGCGATCTCATCGACTGCATCCGCTTTCTTTTTCAGTTTTCCTCCGGCAGAATTTCCCGTACACTTCCGCCATCCATAATCGAGCCGGAGACCATGATCACTTCCGGCTTCAGAGGGGCCGGGGAATCGATCTGCTCCACCAGCTTTTCAATTGCGATCCGCCCCATTTCCTTTGCGTCCTGGTGGTAGGTGACCAGCGGCGGGCTGATGATGCGGGAAAGCTCAATTCCATCATACCCGATGGTGGAGATATCTTCCGGAATGGAAAGGCCGGCGTCATGAATCGCATTCAGGCCGCCGATATAGGAATAATCGTCGGGAAACAGAATACATGTGGGGCGATTGGGGAGGCGAAGCAGCTCCTGTGTGGCAAAATATGTTTTTGCACTGTCGTGGAATTTGGCTTCTTTCACGTTGCTCTTTGGAATATTCAGCCCCACTTCACTGCAAAACTGCCAAATTGCATCCAGCCGCTTTTGCGTAACGCTGGTAAGCTCACCGTGAATCAGGCCGATGTTCCGATGCCCCATATTGTAGGCATACTGAATCACCGCGCGCCCGCCCATCTCGTTATCCGAGATCACTGCCGTTTTCTGCGGATAAACATGGTCGATCACCACAACCGGCAGATCAGAGGAAACCAGCTCGATCACCTGCGCGTCGTTATAATTGATGTTTGCGATCACGACCCCGTCGACACCCCGAAAATAGCAATGCTGCAGGTAGCTCATATTTTTCCCGGGGCAGATAAAGGTAATATCATACTCCAGCTCCGCCGCCTGCGCTTTGATTGCCTCCAGCATGGTGGAAAAATAATCATGGGAAAGGCCGCGCCCCTGTTCGTCCACAAACAGAACGCCAATATTCTTTGTTTTTCCTGTTTTCAGTGCCCGGGCAGAAGAGTTGGACATATATCCCATTTCTTTTGCCACGGCCTGAATCCGTTCCTTGGTTGCCTCGCCGATATCCGGCTGATTATTCAGCGCCTTGGATACCGTGGCCGAGGACACACCGCACACTTTTGCAATATCTTTAATATGCACCATGGCACTGAACTCCTTCCGATGTGTGAATCCTTGTTTTCGTAAGTATACCATAAGTTCAGTTCTTTGCAAACAGCGCTCTCTTCTTGGGGCAAAAAAGAATTCTTTTCCCCCTTGCATCGTGATTTCTTTTTGATGTATAATAGGGCCATCCGTTACTTAATCGTTTAAGTTGAGCATTTTTTGCGCAGATTGAGGGAAATCCCCTCATGGGAGGTATCTTCTATGCAGTATGGTTTTTTTGATG
>JAKSSN010000002.1 GCA_024403095.1 Oscillospiraceae bacterium | reverse complement strand
AACAAATTTCTCCGCATGATTCTGATGAACTTTTCCGATAAGCTCTCCGGCTTTGTGGACCTGGAGGCAACCCAGCAGAATTTCGAGGATCGGTTGCTGTTTTACCTGGAGCAGGAGTGCCCGAACCACGAAATGGACAATGTTGCCGACGCGATCTACCGTATACGCTGCAGCCGGCGTCAGATGCAGCGCATACTGAAAAAACTGGTGGACGCAGGTACGATTCTGCACACCGGAAAAGGGAAATACCGCCTGAACTATTGAAAACCACGTTCATCTGCGGTATCGTTAAAGAAAAACCTCACAGGAGGATCACTAAATGAAAATTGTTATCGCAACCGATTCCCTGAAGGGCAGTCTCTCTTCCCTGGAAGCAGGAAATGCTATCCGCCGCGGAGTCCGTAATGTATACCCTCGCTCCGAAGTGCTGGTGCGCCCGTTGGCTGACGGCGGCGAAGGCACCGTGGAAGCGCTTACCATCGGCATGGGCGGCACGCTGCACACGATTTCTGTTACCGGGCCGCTGGGAAGCCCGGTCGACTGCACCTATGGCATACTGGAAGGTGACACGACCGCCGTTCTTGAGATGTCCGCCGCGGCCGGCATCACCCTGGTTCCGGAGGCCAGCCGTAATCCTCTGTTCACCACCACTTATGGCGTTGGCGAAGTGATCTGCGATGCTATCCGCAAAGGCTGCCGCAGCTTTATCGTAGGCATTGGCGGCAGTGCCACCAACGATGGCGGCGCCGGCATGCTGCAGGCATTGGGTTATGATCTTCTGGACGCAGCCGGGCAGCCGATTGCTGCCGGTGCGGTTGGTCTGAAAGACCTTGCCTCCATTTCCGCCGCACACGTGCTTCCCGAGCTTGCCGACTGCAATTTCCGCATTGCCTGCGATGTAAAGAACCCCCTCTGCGGTCCGGAGGGCTGCAGTGCTGTATACGGCCCCCAGAAGGGCGCCACACCGGAAATGATCACCGAGATGGATGCCTGGCTTGCCCGCTACGCAGAGCTTGCCGGATCCGTCAGTGAAAAGGCGGATGCCGCCATTCCCGGCACCGGTGCCGCCGGCGGTATGGGCTTTGCCTTTCTCAGCTTTACCAATGCGGTGCTGGAACCCGGAATACAGATCGTGCTGGAAGAGACTCACCTGGAAGACTGGCTGAGAGATGCCGATTTTGTGATCACCGGTGAAGGCCGCCTGGATGAACAAACCGCGATGGGAAAGGCCCCGGTTGGTGTTGCCGCGCTTGCCAAAAAGCATGGCTGCCGCGTGATTGCGTTTGCCGGCTGTGTCACCCCGGAAGCCGGGATCTGCAACCAATACGGCATTGATGCCTTTTTCCCCATTCTTCGTTCTGCCATGTCCCTGCAGGAGGCGATGGACCCGGAAACCGCAGCAGATAACCTGAGCGCCGCTGCCGAGCAGGTCTTCCGCCTGATTCATTCCGCAGAGGAAGTGTTTTAAGTACCGACGCAAAGAGGCTGTTTGCAGGAAACTGCAAACAGCCTCTTTATATTATCTGGATGCGATTTTTGCAACCAGCGATCGTTTTACTTTCATTGCGCCTGCCGGGCAAAATTCCTGGCAGCAAAAGCAGCGTACACACTTTTTGCGGTCGATCACCGCGATTCCCTTACGGATCTCGATGGCATTCGCGGGGCAGCCTTTCACACAGTGCCCGCAGGCAATGCAGCTTTTATCTGCCTCCGGCCGGGAACGCATTACCAGGTACAGCGCTTTCTTCAGTATCTTTTTGCCAAGTTTATCTCTTGGATCCGGCAGGAACCAGCTGCCGGTGGCGCCGGAACGCTCAAAATCCTTCAGGCGATAGGGCGCTGCCATGCGCGCGTATTCAGGGTCGGCCTCCGCGGCCAAAAGCCCGCGGTTCTGCGCAGCCATCAGATACGGGATCTCGCTCTCGCGCACATCCAGGATCTGGGCACACAGGCGGTCGAGTTCATAGGAAGAGGCGCCTGCCAGCAGCAGCCCCAAATGCCTGGCAGTTCCCTGGGTTGGGCCGTTGCCCTCCATGATCTCCACCGCATCACAGATGCACAGCACAGGACGCACATATTCATTCAGGTCTACCAGAAGATTAGCAAAATCTGCCGGGTCACGATGCATAAAATGGTATTCGCTTTTTACGGTGCCCGGAATCACGCCATACAGATTTTTCACCGCGGCCGTCATTCCCATCAGTCCGTGGGCCTTCAGCTTGGAAAAATTGATGATGGCATCACACTCCGAGAGCCAGGTGCAGTATTCAAACCGCTTTACGCTCACGCCTTCCGGAAAGCTCACTTCTCCATGGCGGAAATCCATGTTCAGCTTTGCCCCCGTCTGCTCGCATTCTTTTATTCCCGTTTGGGCGTAAACAAAATTCAGCACCGTCTGCGTAAAAGGTTCACCGGGGCTGTCGCCGATCACCACATCCGCGCCACGCTCCACCAACATACGCGCCAGAGTGCTCACCAGCACCGGGTGTGTGGTGGCAGCTGCTTCCGGCTTTCTTGCCGTGCAGAGATTCAGTTTAAGGCCGATCCGCATGCCGGGCTTCACCCAGTTCAAACCAATGGTGTTTTCGATCACCTGCTCCATTGCTGCCGCAGCATGTTCCGGGCTGTAGTCCGGGCATTGGGCCAGTACCGGCTTCTTTTTGATATCCATAACTATTCGGTTCCTTTGCTGATTTTTCATTACGGGCATTGTATTACGGGAAGTTTTGTCTGTCAATTCCCGTGCCCTCAGGTTTGGATAAGAAAGGAGACTGCAGATTTCTGCAGTCTCCTTTGATCGTTCTTATGCTTCTTTTGCAGCTTTGCGCTGTTCAAGCTCTTCGCAGATCTCGTTATACTTTGCTTCGTCCAGCTTATAGAAGCGCTGGTACAAAACGACTGCTCCCACCATAAGGGCAAGGGGAACCAGCGTCATCACCAGAAGAAGCCCTGTTGTCTGGCTGCTGCTGACGCCGGAAAGAATGGTTCCGATCTGAGCAGATTTCTCTGCCGCATCCAGGCTTCCCATTTCCGCTGCCTGCTCAATGGCAGAGATACGGTTGGTAAAGTCGGTGATATGGAACAGCATATAGCTTCCGTTTGCAATGATCACCACCAGCGCGGAAGCGACCTTGGTAAGGAACGGCCGCATGGACGTGATGATGCCCTCATCGCGGGTGCCGCAGCGCAGCTCGTTGTATTCTACGGTGTTCATAATGGAGATCATCATGATTAGGTAGAAGCCATACTGCCCAAAGTTGCTCAGCATAAAGCCAATGGTAATGATCCAGAACTTCAGCATGGTTGCCGGCATAAGCAGACCGGCTGCGATCTGCATTGCATAGCCTGCCAGCGAAATGCCAAGCAGGATATTCAGCAGCTTTTTACGGTTCAGCCGGCGGGAGATCATCGGATAGAAGATCATCAGGAAGGCCGTTGCCATCATGCCGATGGTAGTAAAGGTGGAGTACAGCCCGCCTTCATAGCCGAATTCAAAATAGATGTAGTTGGAGCCGACGCCGGAAACCACCATGTCATTGCCGATCTCGCGAATCAGGAAAATTACGGCCGCCCAAAGCAGCTGGTCATTTCCGCCGATGGTGTGAATGATCTTTTTAAAGCTGACCGGAGGGGGAGGATCCTTCATATCATCGCGCCGCTCCTGCACCCCGACCAGGGTAAAGCAGATAAACAGCGGCGCAAGGAGCGCGATCACCAGAGCGATACGGCCGTAGGCAATCTTTGCACTGCCGCCCAGGGCGGAAGAGCCGGTGGTAAGCAGGGGGATCAGGATGGAGGCCAGAGTTCCGCCAATTCCGGCAAACAGCGTTGCGCGGGATGTGAACTGGTTGCGGGCATCCGCATCGGAACTGAGGGCGGGAACCATGCCCCAATAGGCAATATCGTGCATGGTGTAAGTGATGCTGTAAAGGAAATACATGATGCCGATCAGCCAAACAAAGCTCCAGCCGGTGAGGCTGTTGTTAAACGTGATATATACCACCACGCTGGTGGATACGATGCCGATCAGCAGCCAGGGCTTAAACTTGCCCCATCTGGTACGGGTACGCTCGATAATGTTGCCCATAATGGGATCGTTCAGACCATCGAATATACGGGCCGCCACGAAGATTCCCGTGATGGTTGCAAGCTGCGCATTGGTCAGGCCCCGGGTATAGAGAATGTACAGCATAAGATAGGTCGTCCACAGATTATAGACCATATCCCGGCCAACGGTGCCAAGAGGAAAACAGATCAGATTCCTTTTCCGAATCTTCCGGTCATCCATAATGAAGCCTCTCTTTCTATGTCATTTTAGCGGTAAAAGATAGTTTTATTTTAACATACGCAGAACAAAACGCAAGGAAAAGAAAACAGGCTTCGGATGATCCGAAGCCTGTTTTCTTAGAGAGGAAGGAGAAAAAATGAAAAAAAGTTTATGTTCGCACACACAGTGATAAAATCAAAAATCAAAAGTTCTTCTTTCGATGGTCTTATTCTAACAGCCAATTGTTAACACTGTTTTACAAACGGAATAAATGATTGTAAAAAATATGGACGGTTTGTTAATAACTTTGGCATTTTCACTCCCTCGGGGGATTGGTCAGTTCTGATCCTGCAGAAATGCTTCCACCTGGGCCTTGCTCTTCAGCCCGGTATTCGCGCCAACCGCTGCTGTGCAGATGGCACCGCAGGCGTTGGCAAAACGGAGAATTGCCCTGTGGTCTGCAATGTGCTGCGGTTCCTTCTCCTGCAGCAAAGCTGCCGCAAATCCCGCAAGAAAATTATCCCCTGCCCCGGTTGCGTCCACAGGCCGGATCCGGCACGCCGGCAGAACGATCCGTTCGCGCGCGTTGCGGAACAGGCAGCCTTCCGAACCCAGTTTGATGATCACATTCCGGACCCCATAGCTGAGAAATACTTCTGCCATTTCATCCGGGTCGCTTTTTCCGGAATAGTACTTGGCCTCGTCCTCGTTGGGGAAAATATAGTCCACCAGCGGCAGGATGTGCTGAAGTTCCGCAAGCGTCAGGCGGCGGAAATTCGGCAGCTTTGTATCCGCCAGAATGATCGTCCCTGCATCTTTTGCGGTTCGGATCACGGCCTCAATTACCTCTGGCGCATCGTAAGGGGCACGGAACATAGACCCCAGTGTGATTGCCCGGGCAGAGGCAATCAGCTGCGGATAGTTTTCCGGGTGCATATTATACCGGTGCGATCCGTTGGTGATCGATTTTCTTGACCCGTCTTCATTCACAAACATGGTGGTCACCGGCGTGGGATGTTCCTTTGACCTTGCCACCGTGGAGGTGTCCACACCACTGCGGCGCATTGCATCCAGCACCATGTCGCCCGCTCCGTCTTCCCCCAAAGCGCAGAGGATTGCCGTGTGCAGCCCCAGCTTTGCTGCTGCCATGGCCTCGTTCACTGCTTCTCCGCCCACATTCAGCGAACCGGACTCGGCGCGAAAACCCGATGCCGAGATCGGTTCCGGATCAAAGCCGCGAATGATCGAGTCAACCAGTGCCATTCCTGTGCAAAGCAGATCAAACTGTTTTTCCATTTCATCCACCCGATTTCTTTTTATTTCCGCTTTATTATATCAGAACCCGATTCCCGGCACAAGAAAACCGGTTCTCTGCATCCACAACTTTCGGATGCAGGGAACCGGTTATTTTGAAATATTACTGGTAACGCAGCGGCAGCTCCAGGCGGTTTGCCTCCAGCAATGCCTTGTCCTTCAGGATCACCTCGGCCGGACCATCGGCGGCAATTTGGCCGTTCGCGATCAGGAGCACGCGCGTGCAGGTATCCAGGATCATGTCGAGGTCATGGGAGGCGACCAGCTTTGTCTGCTGCAGGCGATTCATGCAGTTGATCACCGTGCGCCGGTTATAGGGGTCCAGTGCGGAGGTCGGCTCGTCCATAACGATGACGGACGGCTCCATGGCAAGCACCGTAGCCACAGCTGCCATGCGCTTCTCTCCGCCGGATACCTTGTGATTGTATTTATTCTTCAGGGCCGCGATGCCCAGCTGCTCCAGCACGGCATCGGCTTTCTGTTCCGCTTCTTCCCGGCTCATGCCATAATTCAGCAGGCCGAACATTATATCATCCAGCACTGTTGGCATAAACATCTGGTTATCCGAATTCTGCAGCACAAAGCCGGTCTTGCGGCGAATCTCGGCAAGCGATTTTTTCTCCACCTTAATACCATCCACCTTAACCTCTCCCTCATAGGGGAGCAGCCCCAGCAGGATCTTCATTAACGTGGATTTTCCCGCTCCGTTCGCACCTACAAGCCCAATGCTCTCCCCCGGCTGCGCCACAAAGCTGACTTGCTGCAGGACCGGAGTTCCTGCTTCATAAGCAAAGGAAACCTGATTAAACTCTATCATAGGATTCATATTATTTCCTCACACAAGAAGATTGCCGATCACCTGGGCAACGTTCACCCACCGGCACAGGATCAAAAGTGCGCTGACCGCAGCGGCATAGACCACGTCGCTTTTCTTTGCTTTACCGGCAGAAGCATAGCGGCAACTGCCGTCGTAGCCGCGCAGCTGCATGGCCGCATAGATCTCTTCTGCCCGGTCCATACTGCGCAGCAGCAGCTGACCTAGAAAAGACCCCCATGCCGAAAACTGAATCCCCTTCTGCCCGGGTGCCCGAAGCGAATACGCCTCCAGCATAATCGATATTTCCTCCATCATCAGGGAAATATAGCGGTAGGTCAGCAGCAGCATAGTGATCGCGCCCGCAGGCAAGTGAACCGCAGCCAGGGAGCTGCAGATGGCATCAAAAGGCGTGGACGCGATGAGCAGGTAGGACGCCGTTAGGCAAAGCACGCCTTTCAGCATCAGCGTGAGCATAGAAACCGTACCGCCGCTGATCACAACTCCGCCCAGCTTCAGTGCCACGGAATGGTCCAGCAGGGGGTTGAACAGCCCCACGGCGCACACCAGCGGCAGCACAATACGCAGGCGGTAAAAACACAGTGCCGCAGAAAGCCCGCTGAGCTGGAACAGAAGCACCGGGTACAGGACCATGATGATCATGCCGCTGAAATCGTAACGGTCAAAGGAGACCACCAGCACAATATATAAAATTGTAACAAACAGTTTTGCTCCTGCATGCAGGGAGTGCAAAGGCGAACTTTCGCCGGAGAGCTCATCCATTGCCCGGAATTCCGCTGCCGCACTGCTGAACTTTTTCATAATTCACCAAAGCCACAAAACGCCGTACGGATTTTGTCAAATCCGCACGGCGCATTTTCTTAAATCTGATTTATTGTGTCACGTTGTTTCTGATGTGTCAAGCCTTTTTCCGCTTGCGGAAAAAGCCGCACAGCAGGCAGAGGCCCAGTGCTGCCGCAGCAACCATGACCGACCCAACCACGCCGGAAACGGAAGTGCCGGCTGCGCTGTCGCTGTCTGCAAAGGCATAGTCCGGCAGAAAAGCCGTTTTTTCCTGAATGGCAGCTGCTGTATCTGCCGCGGCACTCTGCACACCGTAATCCTCTTCATCCAGGCCCATATTCTCCGCACCTTCATATTCCTCATTGCCAAAGAGGGACCACTCCAGGCCATCGGGGTTAGAGCTGGCAAGCTGAGAGAATCCGCCGCCGATCAGCAGTACCGCAACCGCGATCACGATCACCGTGGACTTCAGCGAGAGCTTGCCTGTTTCCTTTTCCGTGCCGCAGCCCTTCAGCAGCTCGGGGCGCGCCTCGCTGATAAACACCAGCACAGCGGCTGTTACAAGACCTTCGATCAGGCCGATGGCCAGATGGATGGGCTGCATCAGCGCGCAGAAGGCGCCAAAGGGAAGCTCGGTGATGCCGGAAAGAGAGGTTTCAATCACAACGGAGAATGCGCCAAGCTGCAGAGTGACCACACAGCCAAGAACTGACGCCAGGATAATGCGCACGCGGCGCGCTGCCGCTTCTCCCCGGGACGCAAACAGTTTGCTGTTCATAATGGGGCGCCACAGCAGGTAGTACCCCACAAAGCAGCCATAAAATGCCATGTTCCAGCAGTTGGCTCCCAAGGCCATCAGGCCGCCATCTCCAAAAAACAGGCCCTGTATGGCCAGGATCACGATCATAGAAAGGAAACCCGCCTGCGGGCCAAGCAAAGACGCAAGCAGCATACCTCCGCAGAGATGCCCGGAGGAACCGGTACCGGGAATGGTATAATTGATCATCTGGCCGGCAAAGACCAGTGCCGCGCTTACTGCCATGACCGGCAGGCGTTTGCCGTCCTCATCTTCTTTTTTTAACTGATGCGCGGATATACCGGCTGCCACGCCGGATGCTGCGTACATTGTTGCTGCCACTGCAGGTGCCAGCAGAGCGTCTGCCATATGCATATGGTTCATCCTCTTTTCTGCGCTAATTTGATGAAATAACAATAACATGGCATTTATTTCTTCGGAAGCCCCCCGGGGGGATATAAAAATGAGATTTTTTAGTTTTTCTGAAAACCGGAGTAAGGGCGTGAGAGTTGTAAAGCTTATAAATCTCTGATATACTGGCTTGAAACAATTGATTTGGAGTTATTTTTGCATGGAAAATACCGAAAACAAAAAGGAACGTGCTGTTTTGGCAGGCCTTTCCGCCGCCTGCTTTGATATTCACGAGCGCAGCGACGAAGTTTCGATGGAGGAACTTGCCGCCCTGGTTGATACTGCCGGCGGCGTTGCCGTGGCTTCGCTGATTCAAAACCGCCCCACTCCGGACCCCAGATGCTTTCTGGGCGATGGAAAGGTAAAAGAGCTGAAGGCCCTGATTGAAGCCAACAACTGTGATCTGGCAGTTTTTGATAACGAGCTCTCCCCCTCTCAGATGCGTGTTTTGGGCGAAGAGCTTGGCGTGAAGGTTCTGGACCGCAGCGGCCTGATCCTGGATATTTTTGCCCAGCGTGCCCAGACCCGTGAAGGTCAGCTGCAGGTGGAGCTTGCCCAGTATAAATATCTTCTCCCCCGCCTTACCGGTATGTGGACGCATCTGGTGCGTCAGACCGCTTCCGGCGGCTCCTCCCCCATCGGTACCCGCGGCCCCGGTGAGACCCAGCTGGAAACCGACCGCCGTCACATTCGCCGCAAGATTCAAAAGCTGGAAGAAGAGTTGGCAGAGGTGCGCAAGGTGCGCAGCACCCAGCGGCGCCGCCGAGAGAAAAATTCCATGCCTGTTGTTGCCCTGGTGGGTTACACCAACGCCGGCAAATCCACCATTCTGAATTACCTCACCGGCGCAGATATTCCCGCCAACAACCGCCTGTTCGATACACTGGACACCACCACGCGCCGCCTGCGCATCGACGACAGCATGGAAGTGCTGCTCTCCGACACGGTTGGCTTTATCCGCAAGCTTCCCACGCACCTGATTGAGGCATTTAAAGCCACGCTGGAAGAACTGAGCTATGCGGATGTGCTGCTGCACGTGATCGATATCTCCAACCCCGAATGGGAGGAGCAGGCGCGCATCGTAGACGAGCTGATCTCCCAGCTGGGTGCCGAAGCAACCCCCTGCATCCGCGTTTACAACAAATGCGATGCTTACCTTGGTATTCTGCCGCACGGCGAGAACATTGTTTGCATGAGCGCAAAGAGCGGCGAAGGTGCAGACCGGCTGATTCAGGCACTGTGTGATCAGCTTTGTTCCAGCAAAAACACCGTTTCCCTGCAGCTGCCCTATTCCGCCGCCGGTCTGATCGATACACTGAATCGGGAAGCCACTGTGCTGCGCACGGAATACACCGACAAATGCATTGAATGCGATGTGATCGTAACCCCCGAACTGTTCGGCAAAGTGAAGCAGTACATCCCCGGCTATGTGGAACCGAAGGAGGAATGGGAAGAGTGAACGAATATTATATTCCCACCGCGCCCGGTGAAGCAGAGTTTGTGGAAAAACGTTCCTCGTTTCTTGGGCATATCAGGCCTGTAGAAAGCGAAGAAGAAGCCCGCGCATTTATTGCCGAGATGAAGAAAAAATACCACGATGCCCGCCATAACTGCTGGTGCTACATCATCCGCGGCGGCGCTGAGCGCTATTCGGATGATGGGGAACCCCAGGGTACCGCCGGAATCCCCATGCTGGAGGTGTTTCACCGGGAAGGGATCACCAACTTTGTATGTGTGGTCACCCGTTATTTTGGCGGCATTCTGCTTGGCGCCGGCGGTCTGCTGCGTGCCTATACCAAAAGCGCCAAGGACGCGCTGGATGCAGCCGGTGTTTCCGCCGTGCGCCGCTGGGTCTGCTGCGATGTGCCCTGCAGCTACTCCCAGGCGGAGCGGCTGAAACTGGAGATCGCTGCCGCAGGCGCCATTGTAGAGGACACCGAGTATGGCAGCAGTGTTACGCTGAAGGTACTGGTCCCTGAGGAACTTGCCGAAGCTCTGCAGGCGCGCGTATTTGATTTTACCAACGGTACTGTTACCGCTGCTTCTACCGGCGAGGCATTCAAGGCAGTTCCTGTACGCTGATTGATACGGTTTTGGGAAAGATCCTTTCGGGGATCTTTCCTTTTTTCTCTTAAAATCATAAAAAAGCTAATATAAAAAAAGTATTTTCTGCTTTTACCCGGTATTATATTATCAGAAGCATTTATCAGGAGGTGCGGCTTATGTCTTGTCCCCGCATTGAACGGGAAAAAATGGAACATTTATTCATTGGCCCCTATGGCACACTAAGTGAAAACAGCCGCGGCCGCCTGGTTTTGGAAGAGGAATGCGAGCTGCGCACCTGCTTTCAGCGCGATACCGACCGGATCACGCATTCCAAAGCTTTTCGCCGCCTGAAGCACAAAACGCAGGTCTTCCTGCAGCCGGAGGGGGATCATTACCGAACCCGCCTGACCCACACGCTGGAGGTTACCCGTTTGGCCCGCACCGTTGCTCGGGCACTGCAGCTGAACGAGGATCTTGCTGAGGCGATCGGCCTTGGCCATGACTTGGGGCATACTCCCTTTGGCCATGCCGGTGAACGCGCCCTGAACCGCATACTGGAAGACGCGGGAGGGTTTAAACACTATGAGCAGAGCCTGCGCGTAGTGGATACGCTGGAGCGGGATGGCCGCGGGCTGAATCTGTGCTACGAAACACGCATGGGAATCCTGAACCACACCCACGGCAAACCGGACGACACCCCGGAAGCTACCGCTGTGCGCCTGTGCGACCGCATTGCCTATGTGAACCACGACCTGGACGACGCAATTCGTGCCGGTATTCTTTCCATCGATGATGTTCCCACCCCGGTGCGCCGGATGTGCGGCAATCGCAACAGCGAGCGTATCAACTCGATCATTACTGACCTGGTTGCCAACAGTCACGACGGGATCCTGCAATTATCGGCCCCAATGCAGGAGGTATTTGACCTTTTCCACACTTTTATGTACTCCGATGTATATACAAATCCCCGTGCCAAGGGAGAAGAAAACAAGGTGGATGGTATTCTTTACGGTCTTTACACCTGGTACTCCGCGCATCCTGATGCTTTGCCGGAGGACTACCGCGGCGTAATTGAGAACGAAGGCATTCAGCGAGCTGTGGTCGATTACATCTCCGGCATGACGGACGGCTACGCCATGGAAAAATACAGCGAGCTGTATATTCCCTTTGCATGGACGGTGAAGTGATATGCCGATTCCTGAATCATTTATTCGCGAACTGATCGACCGCAGCGATATAGAAGATGTTGTTGGGGACTATGTAAGGCTGGATAAGCGCAGCGGCGGCAACCGCTTTGGTCTTTGCCCCTTCCATGGTGAAAAAACTCCCTCGTTCTCCGTGAACAGCTCCCGGCAGATCTACCACTGTTTTGGCTGCGGCAAAGGCGGCGGTGTGATCAGCTTTATTATGGAGATTGAAAATCTCAACTACCCGGAAGCCATTGAATTCCTTGCCAAACGCGCCGGAATGCAGGTTCCTCAGGAAGCACGGGACCCCAGTGCCAAACGCCGCGAACGTATGCTTGCCCTGAACCGCTCAGCCGCTCTTTTTTATCACGAGCAGCTCAGCACCCCTGCCGGTCAGGCTGCCTGGGATTATATCGCCCGCCGGCGGCTAAGCCGTGCCACAGTGAAAAACTTTGGCCTTGGCTTTGCCCCCAACACATGGGATTCTCTTCGCAAGGCCATGCACGCCAAGGGCTTTACCGACCAGGAAATGTTTGACGCAGGTCTTTTGCGCAAGGGCCAGAAGGACGGCTTTTACGATGTGTTTCGCAATCGCCTGATGTTCCCTGTGGTGGATGTTCGGGGCAACGTGCTTGGATTTTCCGGCCGCATTCTTGGCGAGGGTGAGCCAAAATACATGAACACCCCGGAGACGCCGGTGTTTGCCAAGGGCAGGAACCTTTTTGCCCTGAACCTTGCCAAAAAAACGAAACGCCCCTATCTGATCCTTTCCGAAGGAAATATCGACGTTGCTTCGCTTCATCAGGCAGGGTTTGACTGTGCAGTTGCCTCACTGGGCACTGCGCTTACCAACGAACAGGCACAGCTGCTTGCGCGTTTTACCAAGCAGATCATTCTGATCTACGATAATGACGCGGCTGGTGCCAAAGCATCCGACCGCGCAATAGAGATTCTGAAAAAGCTGGACCTGGAAGTGAAGGTTCTGCGCATCAGTGGGGCCAAGGACCCGGATGAGTACATTCAGCAATATGGCGCAGCCGCCTTTGAAAACCTGCTGACACAGGCCGAAGACCAGCTGGATTATAAGCTGCGTACCATGCAGGCCAAATACGACCTTTCGGTCCCCGAGCAAAAGGTTGCCTTTGTTAAGGAAGCCGCTCTAATGCTGGCCGGTCTGAGCAGCGCTGTGGAACGCGAGGTTTACGCCCGGCGCACAGCTCAGCTGTGCGATGTTCGCCCGGATGTGGTGATCAGCGATGTGGAGCGCACACGTACTGCTTTAAAAAAGCGGTCAGATAAAGCCTCGCAGCGCAGCCATTCTCCTGCCAACGCAGCGCAGCCCGGCGAACGTGACCTTCGCTACGAAGACCCGGCCTCTGCGGTGGCAGAAGAAGGCATCATTACGCTTCTGTATCGTGACCCCGGTCTGGCAGGTGCCAACCGCCTCCCCTCGCCGGATGAGTTCACTTCTCCTGCGCTGGCTCATATTTTCAGCGCTATGCTGGAAAAGCTCAGCCTTGGAGAAGAGATTGATGCGAATGGCATTTCCGGCAGCCTGACTTCCAGCGAGATCAGCCTGTTTTCGCGGCTGATTGAACGGCCGGTTTCCGACAGCCACCGTGACCAGGCACTAAACGACTATATTCGCAAACTGCGCGAAGAAAAAGTTAACAAGACCCAGGCTGATCCCCTTGCAATTCTTGCGCAAAAGCGCGCTCAACAACACAAATAAATTTCCCGCATGCTATTTTCATAGAAGGAAGGATTTTAAATATGACCGACGAAATCATGATGACCCCGGAAGAACTGGAAGCTCAGGCAAATGCCCTTCTTGCTCAGGATAAACCTAAAAAGAAAGGCTCCAAGAAAAAAGCGGATGCCCCAAAGCAGGAAGAAAACAAAAAATCTCCTGAGGAAATTCTGGCCGCACTGGTAGAAAAAGGACGTAAAGAAGGCTCCCTGACGATTAAAGAACTGGGCGTTTTGGAAGAACTTGGCCTGAGCGACGACATGACGGCCAAATTCTATGAAAGCCTTGAAGCCAACAAAATTGAAATCAGCATCGGCGGCGATGAGATCGATCTTCTTCCTCCCCTGGTGGATGAACCGGAGTTTGAATCGATTATGGACGGCAGCGAAGTTACTGAAGAAGAGCTCAATGCCGCAACCGACGACCTCTCCGATTCCTTTGCCACCGACGACCCCGTACGTATGTACCTGAAGGATATCGGTAAGGTTGCTCTGCTTTCTGCCGATGAAGAGATCGACCTTGCGCAGCGCATGAGCCAGGGCGACGAAAATGCAAAGCACCGCATGACGGAAGCAAACCTGCGTCTGGTGGTTTCCATTGCCAAGCGCTATGTTGGCCGCGGTATGCAGTTCCTTGACCTGATTCAGGAAGGCAACCTTGGCCTGATCAAAGCAGTTGAAAAGTTTGACTACACCAAGGGTTATAAATTCTCCACTTACGCTACCTGGTGGATCCGTCAGGCCATCACCCGCGCGATTGCCGACCAGGCCCGTACCATTCGTATCCCCGTTCACATGGTGGAAACCATCAACAAAACCATCCGCGTCAGCCGCCAGCTGCTGCAGGAGCTGGGCCATGATCCTTCCGCTGAAGAGATTGCCGAAGAAATGGACCTGCCGGTAGAAAAAGTGCGCGAGATCCTGAAAATCGCTCAGGAGCCGGTTTCTCTGGAAACTCCCATTGGTGAGGAAGAAGACAGCCACCTTGGCGACTTCATTCCTGACGAAGAAGCCCGCGAGCCCTCCGAAGCTGCCTCCTTCTCTCTGCTCCGCGAGCAGCTGGAAGAAGTGCTGGATACCCTTGCTCCCCGTGAGAAGAAGGTGCTGGAGCTGCGCTTTGGCCTTGTTGACGGCCGTGCCCGCACACTGGAAGAAGTGGGCAAAGAATTCAATGTTACCCGTGAACGTATCCGCCAGATTGAGGCAAAGGCTCTGCGCAAACTGCGCCATCCCAGCCGCAGCAAAAAGCTGAAGGATTTCCTGAGCTGATTTAACTTATACAATTTAAAAATCCCTTTCCGCCAGAATGGTCGGAAAGGGATTTTTGTTTATATGCAAAAAAGGGACCGCTTTTCGAGCGGTCCCTGCGGATTTTATGCGAAGCTCAGCTGATTAGCCCTTGAAGGGGTTCTCAGTGGGATAAGGAACGGATGCGGGCTGGTTGTAGTTCAGGTCTTCCTGAGGAACGCCGAGGTACTTGAATACTTCGAACAGAGCCTTGCCGTGGTGACCGAATGCAACTGCGCCGTGGTGCGGGTAGTTCTTCTGGATGAGGACATGGCGGAAGAAGCGGCCCATTTCCTTGATTGCGAACACGCCGATTGCGCCAAAGGACTTGGTGGCAACGGGCAGAACTTCGCCTTCTGCAACGTATGCGCGCAGCTTTGCATCAGCAGTGGACTGCAGGCGGAAGAAGGTGATGTCGCCGGGGATGATGTCGCCTTCGAGGGTACCGTTGGTAACTTCAATGGGCAGGCTGCGAGCCATGATCTTCTGGTACTTCATCTCGTGGAATGCCAGCTTTGCAGTGCAGGTATTGCCGCAGTGGAAGCCCATGAAGGTATCCTTGAAGGTGTAGTCGAACTTGCCTTCGATGGATTCCTTGTACATATCTTTGGGTACGGAGTTGTTGATGTCGAGCAGGGTAACTGCATCTTCGGTTACGCAGGTGCCGATGAACTCGGACAGAGTGCCGTAGATATCAACTTCGCAGGACACGGGAATGCCGCGGCCGGTCAGACGGGAGTTGACATAGCAGGGAACAAAGCCGAACATGGTCTGGAATGCAGGCCAGCACTTGGTGGTGAGAGCAACATACTTGCGGTAGCCCTTGTGGCCCTCAACCCAGTCAAGCAGGGTGAGCTCATACTGAGCAAGCTTGTTCAGTACTTCGGGCTTCTTGTTGCCGGAGCCAAGCTCTGCTGCCATATCAGCTGCAACTTCTGCAATACGAGGATCGTCAGCGTGCTTGAGGAAGGATTCGTAAAGGTCGAGCTCGGAGTTCTCTTCGATTTCAACGTTGAGGTTGTAGAGCTGCTTGATGGGAGCATTGCATGCCAGGAAGTTCTGGGGTCTGGGACCGAAGGAGATGATCTTCAGGTTGGAGAGACCTTCGATAGCTCTTGCGATGGGCAGGAACTCGTGGATCATGTCTGCGCAGTCCTCAGCATCGCCAACAGGATACTCGGGAATGTAAGCGCCAACATTGCGCAGTGCCAGGTTGTAGCTTGCGTTCAGCATGCCGCAGTATGCGTCGCCGCGGCCGTCCATCAGGTCGTTCTGGCTCTCTTCTGCTGCTGCAACGAACATCTTGGGGCCGTCGAAGTGCTTTGCAAGCAGAGTCTCGGAAATTTCGGGACCGAAGTTGCCGAGGTAAACGCACAGAGCGTTGCAGCCGTGTGCCTTGATGTCTTCCAGAGCCTGAACCATGTGGATCTCGCTCTCAACGATGCAGATGGGGCATTCGTAGATCTCTTCTACATTGTACTTTGCTGCATATGCTGCAACCAGAGCTTTTCTTCTGTTTACAGAAAGGCTTTCGGGGAAGCAGTCACGGCTGACAGCAACAATACCGACTTTAATGGTAGGAACGTTGTTCATATTTTTCTCCTTTTACTGTATGTAAATTTAAAATGGGGAACAAAATTACTCTGCGATGTCGATGTTGACGCCCTTCAGGCCAACAACAGCGCCGCCCTTTGCTTCGCTGGATTCAGCGTGAGCAAGCAGCCACTTGTTGCAGGCAGTCAGGAGGGTATCCTCACGGCACTCAAGCTTGAGGTCAGGCTTTGCGGTGTTGGTGCCTCTGGGCAGAACAACTGCTACGCGGAAGCCGTCAGCGCTCAGCTGGCAGGGAGCATAGTGCAGAGAGGTTGCATATACTTCAACAGGAACACCTGCGGGAGCTGCGAAAGCCTTTACGCAAGCGGTATCCAGCATGCCGTCCTCGCCGATCTCATCCTGCTTTGCAAGAAGCAGAACGAAGTCGCAGTTGCCAATGTTTACTTCGCTGTCGCGATGGTACTCAAGGCAGTTGAGCTTGGTGTTGTAGCCCCAGCACATACCCAGCTGTACGGGCATTCCACCGTATGCCTGAACGCTCATCTTATTGAAGATTGCGCAAGCTTCCAGGCTGTCGATAGCGGGCTCATATGCGGTGCCTGCCTCGGGCATAGGAATGTTGTTCATTGCCTCAACCAGCTCTGCGGTGTCGTAGCCCTGCAGGACTTTGCCGTAGGGACGGAACTCTGCATCATAGATGGAATAAATTTTCATCGTTGTATTCCTTTCTTATTTTACAAGTGTCTTATACAGCTGCTTTACTGCGGGGTAGATCTCCTTAAAGCGCTGGTAACGGTCTTCGTAACGGGCTGCCAGTTCGGGATCGGGCTTGACTTCGTAAGAGGTCTTGATCAGTTCCTTGGCGCAGTCGATTACGGTGGGATACTCGCCGCAGCCGGTCATAGCCAGCATAGCGCCGCCGTAGCCGGGACCCTGCTCGGTCTGAGGAATGGTGATGGTAACGTTAAGAACGTTTGCCATGATCTTGCGCCACAGGGGGCTCTTTGCGCCGCCGCCGCAGAGCATGCTGGTGTCGGGGCTTACGCCCAGAGCACGTGCAACCTCAAAGCTGTCGCGGATTGCAAATGCAACGCCTTCCAGAACAGCCTGAACCATGTCGCTGCGGGTGGAATCCATGGACATGCCAACGAACATTGCTCTTGCATCGGTATCGTTGATGGGGCTGCGTTCGCCCATCAGATACGGCAGGAAGAAGACGCGGTTGTTGCCCAGCTTGTCATCAGTGATGTCGACCTGCTCGGCGCCATAGTCCTTGGTCTTAAGAATCTCGTCGCAGAACCACTTGTTGCAGCTTGCTGCGGACAGCATGCAGCCCATCAGGTGCCAGCTGCCGTCGGCATGTGCAAATGCATGCAGAGCATTGTTGGGGTCAACGCCGAAGTTCTCGGAAGAGATGAATACGGTACCGGAGGTGCCCAGGGAGATGTTGCAGCCGCCGTTGCCAACAGTGCCAGTGCCGATTGCGGCAGCAGCGTTGTCGCCAGCGCCAGCTACGACCTTAACACCGTCGGAAAGACCCAGCTCAGCTGCGATATCAGCCTTGATGGTGCCGGTGACGTCATAGCTCTCGTACAGTGCAGGCAGAACGGATTCATCCAGACCGCAGATCTCGATCATTTCCTTGCTCCAGCACTTGTTCTTAACATCCAGCAGAAGCATGCCGCTGGCGTCGGAATAGTCGCAGGAATGCACACCGGTAAGAACATAGTTCACATAGTCCTTGGGGAGCATGATCTTTGCGATCTTGGCAAAGTTCTCGGGCTCGTTCTTCTTCATCCAAAGGATCTTAGGTGCGGTGAAGCCGGCGAAAGCAATGTTTGCGGTGAGCTCAGAAAGGCGAGCCTTACCGATCTCGTTGTTGAGATAATCAACTTCTGCAAAGGTTCTGCCGTCGTTCCACAGAATTGCGGGACGAATGACCTTATCCTCTGCATCAAGAGCAACCAGACCGTGCATCTGGCCGGCAACTGCAAGGCCTGCAACCTGCTTGCCGTCAACCTTTGCGGTCAGCTCTTTGATACCGGCCATAACAGCGGTGATCCAGTCTTCGGGATTCTGCTCGCTCCAGCCGGGGTGAGGGAAGAATACGGGGTATTCATTAGTTACGGTGTTCAGAATCTGGCCTTTTTCATCCGTCAGCAGCAGCTTAACGGCAGAAGTGCCAAGGTCAACGCCAATATAAAGCATAGCGATTCTCCTGTACTTTATAATAATATTATTGCGGCCGGCTTAACGGCCGTAGTTGTTTGGGGAATCTCCGGCCGGAGATTCCGGCCGGATCTTGTTTTAATTTCTCAGGAATCAGTCGAGGTAATCCTCGATGCCATCGCCAGCCAGACGGCCGCTGTTAACTGCAAAGCCCATGGAGTTGCCGGGCAGAGTGAAGTTGTAGCTGTCGCCATAGATGGTGTTGCAGTCGGTACCTGCGCTGTAGAGGCCGGGGATGGGGTGGCACTTGTTGTCGAGAACCTGCATCTTAGCATTGACCTTTACGCCGCCGATGGTGCCATATGCGCCGGGACGGCACTCAACTGCGATAAAGCCGCCCTTACCGGTGATGGGACGGAGGTCTTCAACATCCTTGGCAAACAGTTCGTCGATGCCGCAGTCGCAAGCATCGTTGTACTCGTCCAGAGTCTCTGCCAGAGTATCGGGATCCAGGCCGATCTTCTCTGCCAGCTCTTCAATGGTGTCTGCCATCCAGATGGTGTCGGGGCAGCCGTTGGTCTGCAGCTCCTTCAGCTCATCCAGCAGGCCTTCGTTTGCGTCGGGGCCATGAACGATGCTGATGTGGGGGAAGCCGTTCTTCTTGTACTTCTTAATGAGGGATACGTCAGTGATGGAGTATGCAACATGGTCGGGCTGATCGATCAGAGCATTGCCCATGTAGGTGGAGTTCAGCATGCCGGTTTCGGGCATGAAGCGGATAGCTTCGCGGTTGACCAGAAGGTCGCCCTGGCTGACTGCATTGCCGATGGAGCCGAAGTTGCCGGCACGGGTGCCGCCTGCTACTTCAAAGTTCAGGCCGTACTTCATTGCGCCAGCCTTCCACATCATCTTCAGGCCGTCGCCAACAACGCCGGGAACCATGAAGGTGAACATTTCCTTGCCAAGTTCGAGACCCAGCTCTTCCTTGCACATCTCGTGGCTGGAACCGAAGCCGCCGGTTGCAACAACAACTGCCTTTGCGCGGCACTCGATCTCTTCGCCGTTCTTGTCCTTGGCCAGAACGCCGCAGACAACGCCGTCTTCTACGATCAGGTCGTAAGCAGGAGTTTCATACATGATCTCGCAGCCGAGGTCGATGGCGTGGTTGGTCATGACCTTGATCATGCCGCTTGCTGCACGGGGGCCGATCTTGCCGTTTTCAGGCATAACAACGTGCCAGGTTGCAGCAGAGTCCTTGGAGTAGCGGTATGCGCCGGCAAAAACAACGCCCATGTCCTGCAGCCATTCAACAGTGTCAGCAGACTTGCGGAAGTATGCGGAAACCAGCGGTCCGTTTACACGGTAGTGAGTGTATTCCATGTGGCTGCGGAATGCTTCTGCAAAGCTGATATCGTTAAAGTTTGCTCTCTGGATCTTGGTGTCGATACCAAGAACGCCCATGCCCATGTTGGCTGCGCCGCCAGTGGTGTTGCTCTTTTCAAAGAGAACGGTCTTTCTGTCGTTTTCGCATGCAGTGATTGCTGCAGCAAGACCAGCAGGGCCGCCTGCGATAACAGCTACATCGACTTCCATTTTCTTCATGTTGGTTTTCCTCCAAATTAATTATAGTTGAATATATCATTGAGCGACGACCGTTTAGGGTTCATCGCTGAATTTACAATAGTTATTTTACGGTTCTCAACCGAAAGCTGCTGCCATAGAACACCGTATTTTTAGCATACCGCTTGATGCTTCATCCGTCAATAATGGAAAGAAATTGCCATACATCCGGGATAATTCAGCTGATGATAAGATACATTTGAGGAATGGTCCGCCGGTGTATCCGGCGGACCATTGCCGGATCAATAATTACTTTCTGAAGCGGCCGACCTTGGTCAGCTTGGTGGGCAGCTTGGGAGTCTTTCCTGCGCCCATAACAATTGCTTCGTTCTCGCATGCTTCAACACACTTGCCGCACTTGGTGCATTCAAATTCATCGATCATGCTGATAAAGCCCTTCTTGCCTTCAATGGCATCCACCGGGCAAACATCCATGCAGTCGCCAGCGCCTTCGCACTTCATGGGATCCACATAGATGGTGGAGAATCCGCCGCACTCGCCTGCCGGGCATTTGCCTGCGCCGCAGTGAGCTTCGATCTCGGCGCGGAAATTTGCAAGTGCACTGAGGACCGGCTGAGCAGTCTCTTCACCGATGGGGCAGTTGCAGCCAGTAAGCATGGCTTCGCCGATCTCTTCAGCCAGGGCAAGAGCATCCTTCTTTGCGCCGGGCTTCTTCATGTCGGCAAAGATGCAGGAAAGCTGGTAAGCGCCTTCGCGGCAGAAGGTGCACAGGCCGCAGCCTGCTGCACGCATCTGGTCCAGTTCAGCCTGAGCTGCGCAGACCATGCACTTCTTGGAGCTGAGGACCTCGACCTTGCCGTTGCCAAAGTCGGTGTTCTCATCCAGTTCCTTTGCCAGAACATCGGGAGTATAGAAGGTGTGGCCCAGCAGAACTGCCTTGCAGTCTGCGGCATCCACATAGTTTTCCAGCTTTCCGCCGGAGGGGAAATCAAAAGTCTTGCCGTCGGCAGTGTGCAGGGCGATCACGCCATTGCTCCACTGTACCTTTTCAACGGAATCGTTGTAGCATCCGATCTCTTTGATGCGGACGATAGCTTCTTCACGTGTCATTGTTTCTCCTCCTGCCTTTCTTACTGGTAATTGGTCCAGGGACGTGCAGGGCTGATGTCAAAGCGAAGGTCGCACTGCAGGCATCTTCCTGCCTCAGCGCAGCCCTGGCTGCAAAGGCCCTTGGAAATCGGGTCAAAGTTATTCTTGCGCTCTTCTGCGCCAACAAACTCTACCTTATTTCTTGCAATGTTGGCAAATCCTTCCACATGGCCGATTGCCGGAGCATGAGCGGTGCGGTCAAGCAGCTGCTCGGAGATATCTCCGTCGCCGCCAAGGAAGCGGTCCACTTCAGATGCCGTGGTTCTTGCGGCAGCAACTGCCTCGATCACGGACTTGGTGCCGGTAACAACGTCGCCGCAGGCAAAGATGCCTTCAGCGGAGGTCATATAACTGCCGGGACGAACTGCAGCGGAATTTGCCTTGCCCAGGTCGAAGCCGCACTCTTCCTTCAGGGTGCTGCGCTGGCCAACTGCAAAGATAACGGTATCAACAGCTACGGTCTCCTGAGAATCAGGAACCTTTTCCACAATGTTCTTGCCGTTTTCATCAGTGTAGGTTCTTGCGATCTTGGAGAGCATCATGCCTTCCACCTTTTCGGTGCCGGCTACAGCATCGAAGGTTCTGGCATCCAGGAATACAACGCCCTCTTCCTTTGCCTGCTCAATTTCCTCAAGGTCTGCCTTAATGGCGGAGAGAGGCTTTCTGCAGGCCAGGTAAACGGTTTCTGCACCAAGGCGAACAGCGGAACGTGCGCAGTCGAATGCAACGTTGCCGGCGCCAAGAACAATAACCTTCTTGCCCATGCCGGTCTCTTTGCCTTCGGATGCGTTGCGCAGGAAGTCGGTGCAGACCAGAACGCCGGGCAGCTTGTTGCCATCGATGGGCAGGCGGGTTCCGGAATGGGTACCGGTTGCGACCACAACTGCATCGTAGCTTGCCTTGAGTTCAGCAAAATCCTTAACCTCGGTGTTCAGTTTTACGTTCACACCGATCTCAGCAGCATAGGCTGCTTCTTTATCCACGATCTCTCTGGGCAGGCGGTAGGAAGGAATACCATACTGCATCTGTCCGCCAAGCTTTGCGCGGATCTCAAGCAGGTCAACTTCGTGGCCCTGCTTCTTCAGGTAGATGGCTGCGGTAAGGCCGGCAGGGCCGCCGCCAACAACACACACCTTTTTGCCGGAGGCGGGCAGCTGCTTGCCCTTTGCCTTCCAGGCACCGGTATCCTGCTCGGCTGCAACACGCTTGACCTCGCGGATGGAAACTGCTTCGTTAAGGTCGGCATGGCGGCAGTTCATCTCGCACTTGTGGCTGCAGACACGGCCCAGGCACTCGGGGAACGGGAGCTTTTCGTGGATAACGGCAGCTGCCTCATCCATCTTGCCTTCCTTGGCATAGCGCAGATACTCGGGGATCTCGGTGTGAGCCGGGCAGCCTGCTACGCAGGGCAGCAGCACATCGCGCTTTTCTGTTGCATTGTAGTTCACGATATCGCGGATTGCGCCGGTGGGGCACACTTCAGCGCAGGCGCCGCAGAAGCGGCAGTCGGAATCGTTGAGCAGCTTGTTATGCAGGGTGCCAACATAGCTCTCCATGCCTTCCTTGTTGTAGCGCAGAACGCCAACCTGACGCAGATCCTTGCAGGCTCTTACGCAGCGGCCGCAAAGCACGCAGCGGAGCATTTCATGCTGGATCAGAGTGTTGGTCTTGTTCTCGGGCACTCTCTTTACACGCATATGCATGCGGGTTGCAGTTGCATCCATATACTGGATGAGCAGCTGAAGCTCGCAGCGGCCAAACTTGGGGCAACCGGTGCATTCAGCGGGATGTGCGGCAAGGATCAGCTCCATTGCCAGTCTGCGGCGGGCATCGATCCGCTCGCTTCTGGTGTGGATGACCATACCCTCTTCTGCCGTGAGTTCGCAGGAAGGAATGGGGCTGGTGCTTTCGCCAACTTCAACCAGGCACAGGCGGCAGGTTGCAAGCTCCGGCAGGTCCGGATGATGGCAAAGATGCGGGATATAAATTCCGTTCTGGAGTGCTGCTTCCAGTACGGAAGTGCCTTCGGCAACAGATATCTCTTTGTCGTCAATTTTTAAATTGATCATATTCAATCTCTTTCTTCCTGAAAAACAGGGTCTTGCCCTGTTCCATGATGTTATTTTCTGCCAAAAGAGGCAGGCAAAGGGGTAAAATGCACCTTGCTTTTAAAACCCCAAAATGAACCGACACAAAAATGCCGATTCATCCTGGATATTTATATACAATGCGCCTGAGCGCTATGGTATATCAGCCCCGTAAAGGGGCTGATATACTTTTGTTTTAAATCAGATGTTCTTCAGAACCTTATTTACATACCAGGCAGAGAACAGGCAGCTTTCCCAAGGATCGATGGTCTGCTTGCACTCGGTGATGACCCAGCCATCGTAGCCGTTTGCCTTGGCAGCCTTAACAACGCCTTCCACATCCACCAGGTTGTGGCCTTCGGGGTTGTCGATCTCCCAGTACCAGCGATCGATGGCGGTCTCGCCGCCGGTGTTCAGGATGTCTTCAGCAACAAAGCCTGCGTACTCCTTGCGAGTATCGACCTGTGCGATCTGCTCCAGACGGATCAGAGCGATACGGTCAGCATACTTGTTGACGATGGCAACGGGGTCGATCTCGACCATGGTGAGCTCAGCTGCATCAACAACCAGGCCAACCAGTGCGGGGTCGGTGTTTGCCATGAGCAGGTCGATGGCATGCTCGCTGTTTGCTGCGCAGAACCAGTCGATATCGATGGCAGCCTTTACGCCGTACTTTGCGGTAACAGCGCCGATCTTGTTCATGCATGCTGCAGCAGAGAGGATCTTTTCATCGGTAACAGGAGCCATGGTCCAGTAGGAATTCATAACTCTTACAGGAAGAACAGTGCCCTTTACGCTCTGCAGAGCCTGAGCAAACTGCTCAACTGCTGCTGCGATATCGTCGTGCTGTGCGGGATCGGTGGTGTCGCGGCCCGGGGTGTCTTCTTCATCGCAGTATGCGCCGGGATTGTAGTCCCATGCTACGATCTGCTTTACACCCAGGCTCTTGATGTACTCGTCGAACTTAACGAAAGAACCATAGACCTGGCCGATGATGGTGGGACGGCCGAGAGTGCTCATACGGCCGGTGCCGATCTGCATCTCAATGCCTTCGTAACCGGCAACAGAGATGACCTTCATATTGCGCTCGATGGAATCCTGACGAGCGTTGTTGGCATAATGTGCCCAGGAATTAAGAGAATAGCCAAATTTCATAATTACTTCTCCTCCTTATCAAGGATAGGATCCAGAACGTTCTTCACGTACCACATGGAAACACCAGTGCAGTCGGAGAAGGACTTGCCTTCCATCTCTGCCTTATCGTGCTCGCTGCTGATCCAGCCGCAGTAGTTGTGTCTCTTCATTGCCTCGAAGAGCTTGGGGAAGTCGCACAGGCCCTTGCCGGAGCCAGCTTCGTAGAACCAGCGGTTAACATCCTTTGCCAGGCATTCTGCATCGGGAGGAATCTTGTAGGAGCCGGGGTCGGTGTTGCGGGTATCCTTCAGGTGGAAGCAACGGGTTCTGTCGGCCAGCATATCGTAAACATCAACGGGGTCAACACCGGCGATGACGTGCTGTGCAGTGTCGCAGAAGTAGTAAACATACTTGGGATCGGTCCAGGCATAGAACTTCTTGATAACTTCCAGATCTCTCAGGCCGCTCCAGAACTCGTGGTGGCAGGAAAGGTAGATGCCGTAATCTTCCATCATCATCTTACCAACGCGGTTCCACAGGTCTGCGTGAGCGTGAATAACATCATCGGTGATCTCGCCCTTTTCATCCATGCACCAGAAGTACTGGGAAGAAGGCATAACAACGAAGGTCTTGATGCCGGTGCCCTTTGCATACTCGCAGTCCTGGCGGTATTTTTCCAGGATACGGTCGTGGCAGCGGTGCTCCCAAACGTGCTCATTGGGGTTGTAGCCGATGAAGTCTCTGAACATGCTGGTCATGCATTCAAGGCCGAGGTCCTGAATGTAATGCTCGAAATCAACAGCGGTGCCCTTTTCGCCTCCGATCAGGCGGGCATACATGGGCAGCTTCATTGCGAAGGTGTCGAGGCCTTCATAGCCCATAACGACCAGCTGCTTCAGGAAACGCTCCAGGCTTTCCTTTCTTACCATGGGGCTCATCAGTCCGCGCGGGGTCTGGATCTCCCAGTGATCCATGTAGGAATACTTAACTTTGTTCATAAAGAATCTCTCCTAACTATTTTTAGACCATGTTTATCAGGTTTAATCTGCACAGGCCAGTTTGGAAGCCTGTGCAGTTGATTTCAGAATCAGTCCTTGTGTACAGGATCGGGCGGGGTATCGCGGAAGAATCCAACAGGATGATCTCTGTCCTCGTTGTAAACTTCAAGGAACATACCGATTTCCTTGGTCAGATCGAAGTAAGAGTAATCCATGCCGACGCTGGCAGACTTGCCGTTCAGCCATACATCCTTGCCGGACAGTTCCTTGGCAGTTTTTGCAAAGCCTTCGTAGGTTTCGTCAGTGAGAACAGCGAGGTGATGGATACCAGGGCCGCGCTCGTCAAGCCACTTCTTCAGAGGGCCGGACCGGGGCTCGATCAGCTCCCACTCAAGGCCGAATGCCACGCAGAAACCGGCTTTGTTATCGAGAGGAGCGGGCTGGCCATTGATGGTGTAGTCCTTCATGTTGCTCTCCAGAGAGTCGGTAATGTCGAACTTGGGGAAACCGTAAGTTTCTGTGAGGATCTTGCAAGCCTTGTCAACATCGTCGACGATGCAGCAGATCTGCAGAAGTCTGTTAACTGTCATTTTTTCTTCCTCCTATAAAAATGTGCAGAAACGCAAAATATGCTTCCATATCATTATCGCTCGTAGTCAAAGAAATGTCAACACTAAATAAAGTCATTTTAAAAAGTATTGACAAATAGAACAGGCATTGCTAGTATAGTTTTGCTTTAGCATGAAAAATTGTGCCCAATGAAAGGAATACTACTGTTATGGAATACGGTAAGATCAAAGGCATTAGCAAGCCCGCCAGCCGTTACATCGTTGGTACGATGCAGTTTGGCGAATACGACTACAAACCCGAATATGTTCAGACTCTGGACAACGCATATGAAGCCGGCATCAACGTTATCGACACCGCATGGAGCTATGGCCACCCCAACGAGGGTTGCTCTGAATGGGTCGTTGGTAAGTGGATCCGCGAGAACAACCTCCGCGACAAGATCATCCTTACCACCAAGTGCTGCCATCCCAACGATTGGCGTACCAAGGTCCACAGCTACGACATTCTCTCCGAGTTCCACGATTCTCTGGCAAGAATGCAGGTTGACTATGTTGACGTTCTTTACCTCCACAGAGACGACCCCAACACCTCTGTTCAGGAGATCATCGACACGCTCGACACTCTGAGAACTCAGGGCCTCGTTTCCGTATACGGTGTTGCAAACTGGGGCTTCGAGCGCATTAAAGAAGCAAATGATTATGCTGCCTCCGTTGGCAAGCAGGGCTTCTCCTTCATCGAAGAGCACTACTCCGTTGCTGAGATGATCGACGAACCCTTCATGCTGGGCTCCGGCTCCATCTCCGGTCCCAAGTATGCAGAAGCAAGAAAGTACTATGCCGAGCAGCAGATCCCCGTGGCATCCTACTCCTGCCTCTCCGGCGGTTTTGTTACCGGCCGTATTACCCGCGAAGGCTTCAAGGCCAACCCCGACAGCGTGAATCCCTCCGTCCGCAAGGGTTACTGCTACGATGTAAACTTTGATCGTCTTGACAGAGTTATTGCTCTTGCAAACGAAAAGGGCGTTACCCCCGCTCAGATCGGTATGGCATACACCATGGGCTCCGACATGGATGTTTACCCCATCGTTGGCGCACTGAACAAGGCCGAGCTCGATTCCTCCCTTGCTGCGCTTGACATTAAGCTCACCAAGGCAGAGTGCGACTGGCTGGATCTCACCTCCAACGAACGCTAAGCTGTTTTATAACCGTAAAAACCACAAAGACCCGGCGGTCCTCGCCGGGTTTTTGTTCCCTAAGCAACAAAATAAAAATTAAATAACGAGGAGTTTTACAAATGAATCTTGAAAAGAAACGCTGGCTCATTCTTGCCGCCAGCTGCCTGATCACTCTTTGTATCGGCTCGCTTTACGGCTGGAGCGTGTTTGGTTCCGCTTTGGCAAAAGAGCTTTCCGTCAGCAGCCTTGCTATTGTGTTTACTGTCGCCAACGCCGTTGGCCCCATCACTATGATCAGCGGCGGCTACATCAACGATAAGCTTGGCCCCCGCCTGGTTCTGATCATCGGCGGCATCCTGTTTGGCCTTGGCATGTTCTGCTCCGGTTTTGCAACCTCTACCGCAATGATCATTGTCACCTATGGTCTGGGTGTTGGTCTTGGCTGCGGCATGGTTTATGGCACGGTAGTATCCAACGCCGTAAAGTTCTTCCCGGATAAGAGCGGTTTTGCCGGCGGCCTGATCACTGCCTGCTACGGCGGCAGCTCCATTATCGTTCCCATCATCGCCACCGCAATCGTAAACAGCCGCGATGTATTCTTTGCTTTTAAGTCCATCGGCATTGTAATGACCATCGTTATTCTTCTCTGCGCACTCATTGTTGATAAATGCCCCGATAATTTTATGCGTGATGGTTCTGCTGCCGCAAAGGCAGTTCCCGCCGGCAAGGACTTCAGCTCCGCAGAAATGCTCCGCTCCGGTGCCTTCTACCTGATGCTCATCATTCTTACCTGCGGCGCCTTCTCCGGCATGATGGTCATCTCCCAGGCTTCCTCCATGGCACAGCGCATGATGTCCATGACTCCTTCCACTGCTGCTGCAGTTGTATCCCTCATCGCACTGTTCAACATGCTGGGCCGTCTGGTTTCCGGTACCCTTTCCGATAAGCTTGGCGCAATCAAGACCATGACTATCTCGTTTGCCATTTCTGTTGCTGCCAATCTTCTGCTTGGCCTGGTCGGCAAAAACAGCGTGGTCGTGTTTTATATCAGCCTGGCAGCCATTGGTTTCTGCTTTGGCAGTGTTATGGGTATTTACCCCGGCTTTACTGCAAAGACCTTTGGCCGCAAAAACAACAGCGTGAACTACGGCATCATGTTCATCGGCTTTGCCCTGGCCGGCATCCTTGGCCCCATGATCATGACCAACATTTATGCTGCTACCGGCGGTTACGCCCCCGCATTCTTTGTGGCTGCCGCCCTTGGCGCAGCAGGCGAAGTACTGATTGCTATTCTTAAGAAAAAACAGGCCTGACCCCGTTTAAAGCTTAAATCGGCATGGTGCAAAACACCATGCCGATTCTTGTTTTTGAATATAAGGAAACAGCGGGATTCAAATGAATCCCGCTGTTTCCTTTTTTAAAACTTACTTAACGATCTTTACGCGATTTTCCTTGCGGGGAATAGGCTCGGGGAAGCCCTCTTTGGGGTAGCCCAGAATGCAGGAACCAACACCGATGTATCCTTCGGGGTCGTAACCTACGCTTGCCAGCAGTTCCTTAACAAGGTCATACTCGAACATCTTGTCAACGCGGTTGATCCAGCGGCTGCCAAGGCCCATTGCATAGGCTGCGTTGAACATGTTGCCCAGTGCCAGAGAACCGTCGCGAACTCCGTCGGGTGCGGTTTTGTCTGCACCAACGAGAATCACAGTGGGAGCGCCGTAAAATACGTCAAATCCTTCCGGTGCACCGGCGATCTGGCCGTTCAGTGCGCTGAGCTTGTCTCTGAGTTCCTTGTTCTGCACTGCAATGCAGATAACAGGCTGGCGATTGCCGCCGGAAGGGGCATTCAGGCCTGCCTGAAGAACCAGGTCAAGTTCTTCATCGGTAACCTGCTCGGGCTTGTAAACCTTAACACTTCTTCTGGTAAGAATGTCCTGTACAGTCTGATTCATAAAAAATAACTCCTTTGGTTCATACACTGATTCCGTGAATCAGTACTCAAGTTCCTTCCAGTTCTTAACACCGGAATACTTCTTGGCTTCTTCCTCGCCGTTCAGCACGCGGGTTGCGCCTGCTGCCATAGCTTCCATTTCGAACTCGCCGGGGTAAGCAAATACAGGGGCGATCCAGGAGCAGCGCTCGGTGAGCTCTGCGATCAGCTGCTTGTTGTGAGCGATACCGCCGCCGATCAGAATTGCATCAACCTTGCCGTCCAGAGCTGCTGCCATGGAGCCGATATACTTGATGATCTGGTAAACAAAAGTATCCCAAACGATCTTTGCAGTTTCATTGCCTGCTTCGATCATGGCATTTACTTCCTGTGCATCTGCGGTGCCGAAGTGGCTGACGAAACCGCCGCTCTTCTGTGCCAGAGCCTTAGCGCCCTTGAGGCCTTCCTTATCGCAGAGCTTGATGACTTCGGTTACGGGCAGATCGCCGCAGCGGGTCGGAGTCATGGGGCCTTCGCCGCCAACGATATCGTTGCCGTCGATCATTTTGCCCTTGCGGTGTGCGGAAACAGATACGCCGCCGCCCAGGTGGCAGACAACATAGTTCTTGTCTTCGTACTTGCAGCCCTGTGCTGCGGAGTGGCGGATTGCGGTCTCCTTCAGGTTCAGTGCGTGCAGGTGAACATTGCGGTAAACACCCTTAACGCCGGTAACTCTGGCTTCGTAGATGAGCTCGTCGGTGTCGGGGGGATTTACTACAAATGCAGGAACATTGTACTTTTCGGAAACGCTCTTTGCCAGCTGAGGTCCCAGCTGTGCAGGGTGAGTAACACCGTTTGCGCCGCGAACTGCGTGGTCCAGCAGAACCTCGTCAATGGCGTAGGTACCGCCTTCGGTAGCGATCAATCCGCCGCCGCGGCCGACCACTGCATCAATACCGTCCAGGGACAGGCCTGCCTTTTCAATCTCGGCAAGGATCATGTTCATACGGTATTCTCTCTGATCGCTGACACCTGCGAACTGTGCCAGTTCTTCAGCGCTGTGCTTGATGTTTGTGCTCAGAAGTGCCTTCTCGCCCTCGAACAGAGCGACCTTGGTGGAGGTAGAACCGGGGTTGATAGTGAAGATCTTGTATTCTTTCATTACTTTGTCCTGCCTAATCAATTTTATTTTTTAGTTAGAATGGAAACCACTGCAGGGCAGTGGTTTCCGAATTGCATGTGTTAAGGATGAATTACTGATGAGCTGCAACTGCTGCCAGCATCAGAATATTGCCCATCAGTTCCGTTACCGGTGCGCCGCGAGAGCAATCGCTGACCGGTTTTGCAAATCCCTGCAGCATGGGGCCATAGGCATCGCCGTGTGCAAACTGCTGAATCAGCTTCACGCCGATGTTGCCAACATTCAGATCCGGCCAGATCAGAATATTTGCGTGGCCAGCTACATCGCTGGGGCGCTTTACCTTCTTTGCTGCAACTGCAGGATTAATGGCTGCATCCAGCTGGAATTCGCCATCGATCTTCAGATCGGGGCGCTTTTCTTTTGCAATACGCACTGCTTCGCGCATCTTATCGACCATAGCCGATTCTGCGCTGCCGTCGGTGGAGTAGGACAGCATGGCAACCTTGGGCTCCCAGCCCATAATTGCCTGCACGGTGGCACAGGAAGCGATGGCGATGTCTGCCAGTGCTTCAGGACCCGGGTCTACGTTTACGGCAGAGTCTGCGATGGCAAGCATGGTGCCATATTCGCCGTCATAACCGGGAATATCTGCAATACCCATGCTGGAAGCGGCAGTGATGCCTTCCTTCAGGCCAAGATAGGTGGATGCATGCAGAATGATCTCGCCGGTGGTGTGGGACAGGCCGGCAAATACACAGTCGACCTTGTCAACCGCCAGCATCATGAATGCATAGCAGACAGGATCCTTGATACGGCGGTTCAGAGCCTTGATGCTCATCAGGTCGTTTTTGGCATAGAATGCCGCGATCACAGCCTGAACTTCTTCTTCCACCAGGTTGGAAGCAATTTCCCAGCCCTCGATGTTTACGCCAAAGGATGCTGCAGCAGCAGTGATCTCTGCGGGGTCGCCCACCAGAACAGGTTTGACTGCGCCGGTTTTTGCTGCCAGCTCGGCTGCCTTCAGGATCTTTTCCTCGGTTGCCTCGGGGAATGCTACACGCTGGGCGTTTTCGCCAACCGCTGCTACACAGCGGTCAATAAAAAGCTGATTCATTTCTTTTTATCTCCTGCAAATTTAAACTCAGCCGTTGTACTTGTACTCGCCGCTCTGGTACTTGGGGGGAATTACGGGAATCTGCAGATAGGACTGGTACTTGCCGCCGGTGTGGATGACATGACGGCCTTCGTTGTCCCATACCATGGGCTGGGGAGGATTGGGCTGACCGCAGGGGATCAGGTGGCCGGCAATCTCCAGATGAATCTCTTCACCCTTGTGCCATACACGGCTGTGGGGCAGAATTTCGATCTCGCACTCGTAGATCTCGCCCGGAGTCATCGGCTCAACCTTGCGGTGGGCCTGAACCGGCTGGAAATCAGTGGACCACTTGGGATCCAGTTCTCGGTGAGAGGCACGGTAGAAGGAATAGGTACCGCGGTGCTCGCAGCCGATGAGGCGCAGAGGAACGTAGGTGCCGTCTTCTTTGTACTTGGTGACCCAGGTCATGATGTCCATGTTATCGTAGTCACGTGCTTCGAGGAACAGGTGCATCTTCAGGTAACCGGAGATCTCAGTCTCTTCGGGGAACTTGTAAACAAAGGTTGCAGTGCCTTCCTTGCCGTCGTAGACATATTCGCTTTCTACATCGGTGGGCTCGAAGGACATGGCGCTGTTAGCTGCATCCAGATACAGCTTCTTGTACTGGGTGCGGGCGAGGGGGAATTCGTTCTCGGGACGTGCCGGCTTGTAATCATACTCGTAGGCATCCATAACGTCCAGACGCACTTTCGGGGTCATTTCCCAGCCATTGTGGATATCCTTCATGTAGCGGTCGTAGAAGCGCTTGAGGTCATCCAGGTTCTTGGGAATGTAGGTATCGGGCCACTCATGCTCGCGGTGGATACGGATCCACTTCTTTGCGGAACGAACACGACGCCAGCCTTCCAGAGAGCCGCGGAGGTGGCAGGGGTGGCACATACCGGCGCACATGTAAACAGGAGCCTTGATGCTGCGCCATTTAGGGATCTTGTCTTCCCAGTATTCGTTGATCAGAGGATACTTCTCCAGCATGCTGGCGTGGTCCTCGATGTACTGCGGGCAGGTGCAGGACTGAGTGATGCCGTACTCAAACTGGGGGCTGGGGATACCGCCAAGGCAGCAGGACTCGCGATAGATATCGCCAGTGCCTTCCCATGCGGCAAAGCAGGCAAGGTGAGGCGGCTGCTCAGCAGCGATTCTCCACTGAACCATGCAAACGCCGGAGTTGCCGTACAGAGAGCAGCGGCCGTTGCACCAGCTCTGCTGTGCTGCCCACTCGATAAAGTCATAGCCGTCCTGGCCATCCTGAGTACCCCACATATTGTGGTCGCCTTCGGAGTGGCCGATACCGCGGGGGTCAACGTTTGCTACTGCGTAGCCGTTGTAGCACCAGAAGCCGGGGTCAGCAGCTTCGAACTTGGACATGTCGGAAACAGTTCCGGGAGGAACACCCATCAGCTTCCAGCCATCCTGACCTTCGTGAGGACGCTTACCAAAGGGGCCCCATGCAATGATAAGGGGGAAGGGACCGGGTTCATCTTTGGGCATGTAAATATCTGCATAGATCTTTACGCCGTCGCGCATGAGAACTGCCTGGTCCTGCATGCAGATGATGTGAGGAGCAACCTTGGTGGTCACATAGGTTCTGGGGCGGAAGGGAGGCAGAACGCTGAATTCATGCACTTCTTCGCCCTTGGCACGCATTTCCTGAACAACTTCCAGAGGAATGCCGGGTTTGCCTTTGCGGAAAATTACGTCGAATTCCGCGCCGCCAAACGTTTTCTTTTCCACCTTGAATTCAGGATCGCCTTCGCTGTAAAGAGGAATGATGTCTCTTGGGTATTCTTTCATTTCTTCTTTCTCCTTTTTATGTTTGTTTACTTATCAGTCGTAATACTTGTAGTCGCCGCTCTGATACTTGGGAGGTGCAATGGGAACCACCAGATAGGAATCATACTTGCCGCCGGTGTGGATGACGTGCCGGCCCTCGTTATCCCAGGCAACAGGCCGGGGAGGATTGGGCTGGCCGCAGGGAACCAGGTGGCCGGTGATCTCCAGGTGCAGTTCCTCACCCTTGTGCCAGACACGGCTGGTGGCAAGGATCTCAATGTCGCACTCATACACTTCGCCGGGGATCATCGGCTCAACCTTGCGGTGGGCCTGAACCGGCTGGAATGCTGTTGTCCACTTGGGATCCAGCTCGCGGTGGGATGCACGGTAGAAGGAATAGGTGCCGCGGTGCTCGCAGCCAATGAGGCGCAGAGGCACATAGGTACCATCTTCTTTATACTTGGTGACCCAGGTCATGATGTCCATGTTATCGTAGTCGCGTGCCTCCAGGAACAGGTGCATGCGCAGATAACCGGAGATCTCCGTTTCTTCCTTAAAGCGGTAAACATAGGTTGCAACACCCGTTTCGGGGTCGTAGACGGTTTCGCTTTCAACTGCAACAGGCTCGTCATTCAGGGTGCCGTCAGCCGCGTTCAGATACAGCTTGGTGTACTGGGTACGGGCAAGCGGGAACTCGTTTTCGGGGCGCTGGGACTTCCAGTTGTAGTCATAGGAGTCCATAACATCCAGGCGCACTTTAGGCGTCATTTCCCAGCCGTTATGGATATCCTTCAGGTAGCGGTCATAGAAACGCTTCAGATCCTGCAGGTTTTCAGGAAGCTCCGCATCGGGCCACTCGTGCTCGCGGTGGATACGGATCCATCTCTTGGGGGAGCGAATACGGCGGAAGCCTTCCAGAGAGCCGCGCAGATGGCAGGGATGGCACATACCGCAGCAGATGTAAGCCGGAGCCTTGATATTGCGCCAGTTGGGGATCTTGTTTTCCCAGAACTTATCCATCAGCGGGTGAAGCTTCAGCATGCTGGCGTTATCTTCCACATAGCTGCCGTCAGCAGCAATGCTGCTGGTGATCCAGTGCTCAAACTGGTAGGAAGGAATACCACCCAGGCAGACGGATTCACGATACAGGTCGCCGGTTCCTTCCCATGCAGCAAAGCATGCCAGGTGGGGGGGAGCTTCTGCAGCGATTCTCCACTGAACCATGCACACGCCGGAATTGCCGTACATTGCGCAGCGGCCGTTGCACCAGCTCTGCTGGGCTGCCCATTCAATAAAGTCGTAACCGTCCTGTCCGTCTCTGGTACCCCAAAGATGAACATTTCCTTCGGAATGGCCAACACCGCGGGGGTCCACATTGGCTATTGCATAGCCATTGTGGCACCAGAAGCCGGGGTCAGCAGCTTCGAACTTGGACATGTTGGAAATGGTTCCGGGAGGAACACCCATGGATTTCCAGGTATCCTGCCCTTCACG
>JAKSSN010000197.1 GCA_024403095.1 Oscillospiraceae bacterium | reverse complement strand
TCTCGCTTAGTTTTTTCAGCCGATAAATCACCGTATTGCGGTGCATGTTCAGCTTTTCTGCGGTAAGCGAGGTCGACTGCCCGGCGGCAAGATAGGTTTCAATCAGGAGCAGGTTGGTATCATCGGTCAGGCTGTGTTCCAGCAGAAGCTGAAGCTTTCTGGGAAGCTGGCAAAGAAGATCGCCATACTGCTGCTCCAGATGCTCCAGGCTTTCAAAGCGGAAATAATCCTTATAGTAAAACAGATAGTTGTTTTGCCCGGCTGCTTCTTTATCACGTTTGCCAAGGCGAAGGGCTGTTTTTGCCTGTAAATAAGCTCTGTTAGCCTGATCAAGGCCAATCGTTACCCGGCTGACACCGCCGGGGGTGCGGTACCGCTGCAGGCGGGCGCTAAACAGGTTTTCTGAAATATGCGCAGCGGAAAGCGAACTGTCCAGCTGGCGCATCATGCAGATAGATCCATCATGCTTGATCATTGGCACAGCAGGCAGCGCCTGGGAAAGGCTGTCTGTAAAGATCAGCGCCTGCATGGCGGAATACTCCCGAATGTCGATCACACAGAACAGAAACTGCAGATCGGTCGGCAGACCAAATTCCTTTGCTTTCGCAAGCGCAAGCGCCGGCTCTGACCAGTCTCCATCCACAATGCCGCGCATAAACTCCTTTTTGGGGTCAATAAAATGCTGAATATTCAAACGGGCAAGATACAGCTCCTCCAACGCGTTTACAACAAAGTAAAGTTCATCGGCGTACTTGGTGGAGTTTGCCACGTTCAAAGGAGAAATCAGCATGATGGAGAGAATGCGCGTGCCCTTGAATACCACATGGTGGAAAAAAGCAGAAAATGATCGGTCGCCCGCTTCGGGAATCCTCACGGTACTGGAAGCATCATAACTCTCCATACAGTCATTCTGCAGGGTAGCGGCCAGCAGATTTTTTGCTGTGTCGTCTTTCTGTACAAAGGTGTTGATCAGGTTGGCATCCATGGAGCAGTTGGGATCGGAAATATTAATGGGCTTCAGGTTTTCGTCCCATAGGATCACGCTCCCGTAAAAGGAGCCTGCAAACAGTTCAATCAGGTCCTGAACCGATCCGCTGTCGTGCCGGATATTGCGGATCATGTTTTTATAAAAGGATTCATAAACCGAAAGAGTCTGCAGTTTGGAGAAAAAGCGCTCAAAGTTTATTTCCGGATCCACAAGCACCAAATGGCAGCTGGCAGCAAATTCAGGGGGCAGGTCTTCTTCCTTTCCCAAACAAATGGCAATAATGTTCCACCCGGCACGCTGTACTTCGGCCACGCGGCAAAGATCGCTGCGGTCGGCAACATAAAGCAGACGGGAGGAATAACTGCCGGAATCAGGAGAAAATACACGAACGGAATCAAAAGTGACTGCAGGGTCGCAATTGAGGATCCGGGGATGATAATCCTGAAGGCGGTTTGCAAAATAGCCCAGGGAAAATGCCATCACTACACCAACTCTCTGAATTCCGCACGGCAGAAAGCTGCCGCGCG
>JAKSSN010000196.1 GCA_024403095.1 Oscillospiraceae bacterium | reverse complement strand
GGTTGGGATAATCTTCATCCCAGCCGGCAGGGCCGCCATCAAAGCTGTGGTACAGCTGAAGGATCTCTTCCGCCTGGTCTGCCGTAGCCTTTTGAATCACCATCATTTTATTCGATCACCTGGCCGGGCCAAAGGTCTTCGGCCGTGCACAGTCCGTTTCGCTCAACACATTCTGCCATCATGAAAACGTCGGCGCAGCCGGGGCGGACAGGCCCCATCAGCTCGGCAGCCTTTTTCACATCCACCCAGATTGCCGTCTCCACCTCATCCGAGCAGATGAACTCTTTCTTGTTCACGTGGGCGATAAAGGCATGCATCAGCATTCCCCCGCGCTTAAACCAGTAAGTGCCAAGGTTTTCCAGCTTGTTCACTTCCAGGTCAAGCTCTTCTTTAATCTCGCGTACCGCGCAGTGCTCGGCGGTTTCGCCCGGGGCAATATAGCCGGAGGTAAACACATAGTGTACGCGGGTGAGGTGCGGCTGCAGGGTCATGCACACTTCGTTGTATTCGTTGGCCACCAGCACAATGGCGGCGCTTTCATAGGAATCGAACCAGAAACGACCACAGGATTCGCAGTAAGGGATCATTCCCTCCTCGGGGTCCAGCTTCTCGCCCAGTTTTGAACCGCACTGAGGGCAGTATTTATAATGCAGAACCATATTTTTCTCCTTTATAACCAGTTAAGTAATTCTTAGATCAGGCCGGCAAACAGGTTTACACCTGCCACCGTTAGTACGCCGGCAAGTACAATGGAAAGGCTGCTGAGTGCACCTTCCACCTCGCCCATTTCCATGGCGCGGGCGGTGCCGATGGCGTGGGATGCGGTACCCAACGCAATGCCTTTGGCAACCGGCTCTGTGATGCGGAACAGCTTGCACACGCTTTGGCCAATTACGTTCCCCAGCACACCGGTGATGATAATAATTGCCACGGTAATGGCAACGTATCCGCCCAGCTCTTCCGAAACACCCATGCCAATGGCTGTTGTGATGGACTTGGGCAGGAAGGTCACATACTGCTCGTGGGTAAAGCCAAAGATCAGCGCCATTACAAAAATGGAAAGCAGGCTCATCAGCACACCGGCGCAGATGCCGGCAAGCACAGCCTTCACATTCTTTTTCAGGATCTCAAACTGCTCATACAGCGGAATGGCAAGGCAGATGGTGGCCGGCGTAAGCAGATAGCTCAGGTATTTTGCCCCGGCATAATAGGTGTTGTAGTCGATGCGGAACACCAGCAGAATAACGATCGTGAACACGATCGCTAGCAGCAGCGGGTTCAGCAGCGCGGAGCGGTATTTCTTTTTTAAAGCATTGCCGGCAAAGTAGGTCACCAGGCTGATGGTTACACCGAAAAACACAGAATCCGTAAACAGGGTGTTCATGCCTGCACCTCCTCTTCTTTTTTCGGGTGCTTCTTGCCGCCGCTGATCACTGCCTGGGTAACCAGCCCGGCCGCGCCCATGACCAGCACCGTGGAAACAGCAGTTACCACGGCGTACGAAACCAGCGAGGTGGAGATCATTCCCCAGGAATCCATCAGCCCAACGGCGGCGGGGATGAACATCACCGGCATGATCTCAACCAGGAATTTTCCCGTTTCACGCACTTTTTCCAGCGGAAGCAAACCGGATACCAGCAAAGCAAAAAG
>JAKSSN010000195.1 GCA_024403095.1 Oscillospiraceae bacterium | reverse complement strand
AGCGTGGTTGCCATCGACTGCGGCATCAAACTGAACATTATTCGCAGCCTGCACCACTGCGGCTGCAACGTTACCATTGTTCCCTACACCACCACAGCAGAAGAAATTCTGTTTATGAAGCCCGACGGCGTGTTTCTTTCCAACGGTCCCGGTGACCCCACCGATGTGCCGGAAGTGATTGAAACCGTGCAGAAGCTGCGGGGTAAGCTCCCCATCTTTGGCATCTGCCTTGGCCACCAGATCCTTTCGCTGGCGTATGGCGCAAAAACCTGCAAGCTGAAGTTTGGCCACCGCGGCGGCAACCACCCGGTGAAAAACATGCTCACCGGCAAGATCGACATGACTTCCCAGAACCACAGCTATGCCGTGATTCCGGAGAGTGTGGAAGGAACCGGCCTGGAAGTAACTCACATGAACCTTTTGGACCACACCGTAGAGGGTGTGGAATGCCGGGAGGATAAGATCTTCGGCATTCAGTACCATCCGGAAAGCGCCCCCGGCCCCCAGGACAGCCTGTATCTTTTTGACCGTTTCATCCAGAACATGCTGGATGCCCGCCAGCACTGAAAAGCCGGCAGAAGAATAGAGGTAATATTATGCCGAAAAGAACTGATATTAAAAAAGTGCTGGTAATTGGCTCCGGCCCCATTGTGATCGGTCAGGCAGCCGAGTTTGACTATGCCGGCACCCAGGCCTGCCTTGCCCTGAAAGAAGAAGGCTACGAAGTCATCCTTGCCAACTCCAACCCTGCCACCATCATGACCGATACCTCCGTGGCAGATAAAGTATATATGGAACCCCTTACCCTTGAGTACCTTGCCCGCATCTGCCGTTACGAGCGCCCCGATGCTATCATTCCCGGAATCGGCGGGCAGACCGGCCTGAACCTTGCGGTTCAGCTGGCAAAAAAAGGTGTGCTTGAGGAATGCGAAACCGAGCTGCTGGGCACCGACGTAAAGAGCATTGAGTGTGCAGAAGACCGCGAGATGTTCAAGGAGCTCTGCGAGCGGATCGGCGAGCCGGTAGTGCCCGGCATCATCTGCTACAGCATTGAGGAAGCGCTTGCCGCAGCTGACGAGATCGGATACCCGGTGGTCCTGCGTCCCGCCTTCACGTTGGGTGGAACCGGCGGCGGCTTTTCCGACACACCGGAAGAGCTGCGCGAAATGATGAAAAATGCCCTGGCACTTTCTCCCGTGCACCAGGTGCTGGTGGAAAAAAGCATCAAGGGCTTTAAAGAAATTGAATACGAAGTGATCCGCGACGGCAACGACACCGCCATCACCGTGTGCAACATGGAAAACCTTGACCCTGTTGGCATTCACACCGGCGACTCCATCGTTGTTGCGCCCAGCCAGACACTTACCAATAAAGAATACCATATGCTGCGCGACAGTGCGCTGAAGATCATCCGCGCACTCGATGTAAAAGGCGGCTGCAACGTTCAGTTTGCACTGGATCCGCATTCCTTCCGTTACTTTGTAATTGAGGTCAATCCTCGTGTATCCCGTTCTTCCGCCCTTGCCTCCAAAGCCAGCGGCTATCCCATTGCAAGAGTATCGGCTAAGATTGCCGTGGGCATGAACCTTGACGAGATTCAGCTTGCCAACACTCCTGCCTGCTTTGAGCCGGCACTGGACTATGTGGTAACCAAAATGCCGCGTTTCCCCTTTGATAAATTCCCTGCCGCCCAGAACAAGCTCTCCACCCAGATGAAGGCAACCGGCGAAGT
>JAKSSN010000194.1 GCA_024403095.1 Oscillospiraceae bacterium | reverse complement strand
ATTGACCAGGGAGCAATTCGGCCGGCAGAATTTGGCACCAGCAAGTCGCTGGTGCGCGGGATCGTTGCCACATTCAAGAGCCTTGGCCTTGAGGTTGGCGGTTTTGATGCGCAGATCCGCAGCACGCTGCCTTCCGGTTCCGGCATGAGTTCTTCCGCCGCGTTTTCAGTAATGGTCGGGCGCATTCTGAATGTTCTGTTCAACAACGGCAAGATCGACCCTGTCGTGCTCGCCCGCATTGCCCAAACAGCAGAGCGCGATTACTTTGGCAAGCCCTGCGGACTGATGGACCAGCTGGCCTGTTCCCTTGGTCACACGGTTTATGTGGATTTTAAGACCATGGAGATCGTGCCGGTTACGGCATCCTTTGAGCCGATGGGGCTCACCCTCTGCCTTTCCGACACCGGCGGCAGCCATGCCGGTCTGGATTCCTCCTATGCCCGCATCACCCAGGACATGGTCTATATCGCCAACCTGTTTGACCAGGGCGTTCTGGCTGATGTGGACCCCGCAGATTTTCGCAGCAAGCAGTGGGATGCTTCCAACCGCCCGGTGCGCCGTGCCATGCACTTCTTTGACGAAAACGAGCGCGTTGTTCAGATGCGCGATGCCCTGGTTGCCGGAAACGGCGAGGAATATATGCGTCTGATGAACGCTTCCGGCCGCAGCAGCGAAGAGCTGCTGAACAATATTGTCACCAGCGCCTCCGGCGACACCAAGCTTGCCGAGGGGCTTGACCGCAGCAGAACTCTGCTGGAGGGCAAAGGCGCCTGGCGTGTGCACGGCGGCGGATTTGCCGGCTGTGTGCAGGCTCTGATGCCCAGTGACTTTTTCCCCATCTACAAGGCTGAAATAGAAAAGGTATTCGGCCACGGCACCTGCCGCGAGATCTGCCTGGTTTAATCGGGCCGCAAACCGTATAAAAAAATCGCTTCGCGTTGTTCGCGAAGCGATTTTTCTTTTTTCGGTTACTCTGCGGAGTGCAGGCTCATTTCAGGGCTGTAGCCATTCACTTCGCCGGTATAGATCCACACAAATTCCTCCAGGCAAAGGCCGTTTTCCATAATGTAGGTTGCCGGCTCCACGCCCACATAGCGGTAGTGGAAGGGCTCGTACATTACGCCGGTCACGGCTTCCTTATCCTTGGGGAAGCGCACGATAAAGCCAAATTCATGGCAGTGCTTGCTCATGTACTGGAAGGTCTTGGTGTTTTCGATGGTGCTGTCCTTCAGGGGATAGTATACATCGGTAATGTCGCAGGCAAGCCCTGTCTGATGCTCGCTGCATCCGGCAGGCATAGTGATATAGAAACCGTTTTTATTCTTTCCGTCGCTCACGCCATTGTTCTGGCACACGCGGGTAAAGTTTGCGGCCTGGGTGCTGTAGCTGCGATAGCCGGAGGAAAGGTATACGCTCAGTCCCTGGTCACGCGTATCGGCAGCCATCTGGCGGATCGCATCCGTAATGCGGCTGTCGAGGTCCTGCCCTTCCACGGCAACGATCTCGGGCGGGACATATTCCTTAATGGAATTTTCCCCGTTGGCAAGAATAAACTCCCAGCTGGTAATATCGATCTCGGGCGGCTTGGGCAGGCCAAGAAGCGCGGCACGGCCTTCGGGGCTGTTGGGATCCGGCGTGGGTTCGGGGGTGGGCTCCGGCGTAGGTTCGGGCGTCGGCTCAGGAGTGGGCTCCGGGTCTGCTTCGGTCTGTGGTTCCGCTGCTTCCGGCATCACGTCCTGCACAGATGCGGCTTCTTTTGCCTTCTGCAGAGCTTTATACTGGCTTGAAGTCATGCGGGTAGGATATACACGGATCATGCAGATGGTGAACACGGCCAGCAGAAACAGGCCAAAGATCACTCGCAGGATACGAAGGAAGATCTTCATAGGATAACTGTCTCCAATCCGCTGCCGGAAGGCAGCTGATGTATTTCTCGGCGGTTATTTTACCATTCTTCCCAGCGCTTGTCAAAAAAGAAGCTAAAAAGA
>JAKSSN010000193.1 GCA_024403095.1 Oscillospiraceae bacterium | reverse complement strand
GCCGTGTGGGGGACGGTGTAGCTGTCGGCATTGGCGCCAAAGATCGGGCTGCCGCTTGCAGTACTGCTTTCTGCGGCGCTGTACCACTGCAGCGTAACGCGCAGATTATCCGTTGAATATGCGTTGCAGCGCAGGGTGCAGTCTTCGTTCACCTGAAAATTGCCTCCGGTGGGCTGAAGGCCGATGATCGGCTGAGGAACAACTACTCCATTTACATAGATGCTGCACCAGTCGGTAAGAACCGTATTGCCATCGCCGCCGGTATAGCGGGCCTGGATGCGCCAGCCGTTTAACGAAACCGGCAGGTTGGCAAGGATCAGGGTATCGTCGTACAAACCGTCAACCGAAAGGCCGGGGAAATGCACCGGACCGTCCTTTGCGGAGATCATGTTGCTGCCGTCGGGGCTTACAAGAAGCCACTCAATGGCAACTGCGTTATCTGCATGGGCAATAAAATATGCTGTGTCGCCTTCGTTTTTGGTTTCGCCGCCGGGGCTTTTGGTGATCACCACAGGGGCATAAGAAGGTGCCGGTTCCTGAGCGGGTTCCTCTGCAGGCTGCGAAGGAGGTTCGGGCTCGGCAGGGGGCTCGGGGGATGGCTCGGAAGAAAGCTCTGCGGAAGGGTCCGGTTCTTCAGCAAAAGCAGCGCCGGAATTTAAAACAGGGCAGAGTATCAGACAAAAACAGATCAGGGTAATCAGAAGCTTTTTCATGCTGTGGCTCCAGTTCTTGTTCAGTGGATAATCAGCTGAGGGCATGGGTGCGGAAATATTCCAGGAACTTATCAAGCCCCTTGCCGTTCAGGGCTTTTGCATTGCTGCTGCTGTAGGCATCCACAAGGTGGTGTTCTTTTTCAACTGCTTCAGCGGAGTTGGCATAATAGGCACCGGTGCTTCGGCAGATCTGCTTTACCCACTCATTGCCGCTGGCAACAGCATCTTTGTTCAGCCCATCGGGGCCGGAATAACCGATACAGGGCGAAATAATGGAGCAGCAGATGATCTTTGTCCCGGGGCTTGCTTCCTGAATCGAGCGGATCAGCTCGGTGTAGGAGGAGATAAAGGTTTCTTCCTCCACAGCCATCATTCCGTCGCTGCCAATGGCCATTACCAGAATGGCAGGTTTGCTGATCATCGCAGCCTCAGAGGGAGTAAGCATGCTGCCGTCAGCAAAACGGATTTTCCAGGCAGAAACATTTTTCATGGAAAGGTTGCCGGGTTCGCTGCCCCATACATTGGAGGAGTACAGGGAGTTGTTGCGCAGACCAATGGAAATGCTGTCGCACAGCCAGGTGATCGAGGCCAGATAGGCATCGCCGGCATCATCCGTAGCTTCCAGCGTAAGCAGTACGCCGCCATCTTTGCTCGGATCGCCGGAGGAACCGGAGCTGTCAGCAACTGCGGACGGGTCGCCCTTCAGAAATGCGGTGCGGCTCTCGCGTTCTCCGCTGTGGCGCGTAAAACCGGTGATCACAAGGCCAAACAGTACAACGGCAACGGCCGCAAAGATCCAGATCGCCCACAGGGCATCCTTAAGGCCGGAAAGGTCAATACCTTTTCTTTTCTTTTCCATGCAAACCTCCTGCATAGAGACCCGGACACATCCGGGCCGGATTTCGGATTGAATACAAAACGGCGGGGAAGTTCCCCGCCGTTTTCAGATATGAACGAAATTATTCTGCTTCGGCAAGAGCCTTTGCTTCTTCAATAACCTTCTGCTGCACGTTGCCGGGAGCTTCCTCGTAACGAGTGAACTTGCAGGTGAAGTAGCCTGCGCCCTGGGTCATGGAGCGGAGATCGATGGTGTAGGTGGTCATTTCAGCCATGGGAACTTCAGCCTCAATGGTGGTCATGCCTTCGTCAGCGGGCATGGAACCCATCATGGTGCCGCGGCGCTTGGAGTTGATGTCGCCGATGATAGCGCCCTGGTATTCGTCGGGAATGGTGACGAAGAGCTGGCCGATAGGCTCAAGAATGGTGGGCTTTGCCTTGGG
>JAKSSN010000192.1 GCA_024403095.1 Oscillospiraceae bacterium | reverse complement strand
TCCTCCATCATGCCCGGCAAGGTGAACCCCACCCAGTGCGAGTCAGTTACCATGGTGGCGGTACAGGTCATGGGCAATGATGCCGCCATTGGCATTGCTGCCAGCCAGGGCAACTTCCAGCTGAATGTGTTTATGCCGGTGATCATCCATAATTTCCTGCATTCTGTGCGTCTGTTGGCCGATTCGCTGAATTCTTTCCGCCAGCGCTGCTTTGCGGGCATTGTGGCCAACCGACAGGCCATGGAAAAGAACCTTTATGGCTCCCTCATGCTGGTCACCTGCCTGAACCCGGTGATTGGCTATGAAAATGCGGCAAAGGCTGCCCGTTTTGCCTTTGAAAATGACCTGCTGCTGAAAGATGCCGTGCTGCAGCTTGGCCTGCTGAGCGAGGAAGAATACGACCGCACGGTCGACCCGGAAAAAATGGTTTAAGTCAGTGCCGGTCTTGCCGGCAGCCCAATAGAAGATTGAAAACTGAAGATAGCAAAAGGAGAACAGAAATGAACTACGCAGAAGAATCACTGAAGATGCATTATGCCCTTAAGGGAAAAATTGAAATTGCCGGCCGCTGCACCGCAAACGACAAAGAGAGCCTTTCTCTGGCCTACACGCCCGGTGTTGCACAGCCCTGCCTGGAGATTCAGAAGGACATCAACAAGAGCTATGAGCTCACTCGCCGCTGGAACACGGTTGCCGTTGTAACTGACGGTACTGCGATCCTTGGCCTGGGCGACATTGGTCCCGAAGCAGGTATGCCGGTTATGGAAGGCAAATGCCTGCTGTTTAAGGCTTTTGCCGATGTGGATGCAATTCCCCTCTGCATCCGCAGCAAGGATGTGGACGAGATCGTTAACACCGTTGCTCTGCTGGCAGGTTCTTTTGGCGGCGTGAACCTGGAGGATATTTCTGCTCCCCGCTGCTTTGAAATTGAAGAAAAGCTGAAGGCTCGCTGCGACATTCCTGTGTTCCATGATGACCAGCACGGCACTGCTGTGATCATGCTGGCAGCTATGATCAATGCGCTGAAGGTAGTAGGCAAAAAGCTGGAGGATATCAAGATCGTCACTTCCGGCGCAGGCGCTGCCGGTACCGCCATCGTAAAGCTGCTGATGGGTGCAGGCCTGAAGAACGTGATCATGTGCGACCGCAAAGGAGCCATTTACCGCGGCCGTCCCGACCTGAACTCTGCCAAGCAGGAAATTGCAGCCTCCACCAACCCGGATAACTTTGCCGGCCCCCTTTCCGAAGCTATCAAGGGTGCTGATGTGTTCATCGGCGTTTCCGCTCCCGGCCTGGTCACAAAGGAAATGGTCCAGAGCATGAACAAGGATGCAGTAATTTTTGCCTGCGCCAACCCCACCCCCGAGATCTTCCCGGACGAGGCAAAGGCTGGCGGCGCAGCAATCGTAAGCACTGGCCGCAGCGACTACCCCAACCAGGTGAACAACGTGCTGGCTTTCCCCGGCATCTTCCGCGGCGCACTGGATGCCCGCGCCAGTGACATCAACACCGAGATGAAGATCGCAGCCGCCTATGCTCTGGCCGGTATGGTAAGCGACGAACAGCTGAGTGCCGACTACATTCTGCCCTATGCATTTGACCCCGCCATCAAGGAAGCAGTTGCCAGCGCAGTGGCTCAGGCCGCCCGCGACAGCGGTGTAGCCCGCATCTGAACCACTGAGTTTTGATAAAACACTAACAAAAAGCCCCGAGATTGATGATGAAATCACAATCTCGGGGCTTTTTTTGCACCTTTTGTACAGTTTACACAATTTAAAGCTTTAGTGGATTAAAGATATTGTGATTACCAACACTTGAAATAGTGAAAAGCAAAGTTTATTATCTCTACATCAGTTTAATAAAGGCGAGTTGAATCCTGGCAGGAGAGAGCGCTTAGGCGCCGCCGAAGGAATGACATTTTCAGGCAAACGAACTGCAGGACGATCGCTCTCTGGAGAAGCTCACATCCCGTGAGGGCCGAAGGTGCAAGGGGCATTGCCCCTAATCTCTCAGGCAAAAGGACAGAGAATAGAATTTCCCTTACAGCAGGGGAAAACTAGGCAATGTTTT
>JAKSSN010000191.1 GCA_024403095.1 Oscillospiraceae bacterium | reverse complement strand
AGCCCTTCCATGATGAATGGGGCATCCGCATCAACTGCGCCGTTCCCTATTCCCGCGTAGTGGAAGCCATGAACCGGCTGAAAAAGCATGTGTTTGTAAAATAATCGTTTTTGATCCTCCTGCTTATCTCCGGGCGGCAGCTTAACAGTGCCGCCCGGTTTCTTTTTTGCTATGGGTGGACAAATGCCCTGACTTCGGCATATACTGTTCTGCATAGTGTTCTGATTTTCAAAGCACACGCATTCTAGTGAAAAAGAGCTGCTGGTGATCGACGGAGCCGGCCACGGCAACTCCTATAATCACGCCCCCAAGCTGTATTTCAGCACGATGCATGATTTTATCAGCCGGTACACGGCAGCCTGAATAACCCAAACACATAAATAAAAAACCTGCCGGACGGAGCTTTTGCTCTTTCCGGCAGGTTTTGTTTTCGGTTATTATCTGTTTTGGATCCGGCGGCGGATCTCGGCTTCGGCCTCGTCCATACCAAGGCCGGTCTTGGCGCTTACAGGAAGCACCACCGCATTGGGATTCAGCGCCAGGATGCGCTCTTTCACGGTTTCAAAGCTGAAGTTGAACACCGGTGCCGTATCCATTTTTGTAATGAACACCACATCGCTCACCTGGAACATCAGCGGGTACTTCAGGGGCTTGTCATCGCCTTCGGGCACAGAAAGCAGCATCATATTCAAGTGGGCGCCGGTATCGAACTCGGCCGGGCACACCAGGTTGCCAATGTTTTCCAGAATCAGCAGGTCGATGTCGTCCACGCCAAATTCGGTAATGGCACGCATGGTCATATCGGCATCGATGTGGCAAAGGCCGCCGTTGTGGATCTGCAGGCTGCGCACGCCGGTGTGATCTGCCACGCGCTGGGCATCCATAGTGGAGGCAATATCCACGTCCATCTCGGCAATGCGCAGGTCCTTCTTCAGGCGGTTGATCATTGCGCTGAGGAATGTGGTCTTGCCGGAGCCGGGGCCGGACATCAGGTTGATGAAGGTGATGCCCTTTTCGGTAAGCATGCCGCGCACCAGGTCCGCTGCCTCGTCATTCTGGGCAAATACGTTCTGATTTATTTCAATTACTCTCACTTCGCTCATAGCAGTTCTCCTGAATTGGAATGGATTCTTTGGATTTATTATAATTGCTGTGCCAACGAAATACAAGGCCAAAGCAGTTGCAAGTTCCTGCCCCCGTGGTATACTGTTGCACAACAAACCTACTCTTTAGGAAAGGCCGGGCTTTGCTCCGGAACTGCCTGCAATGAAAACTCTCATCAAAAACGGAACTCTGATTGACCCTGCCAACCGGGTGAATGCAAAGCTGAACCTGCTGGTGGATGGCGGAAAAATTGCTGCCGTGTGCGAAAATGAACCGCCCGCCGACCGGGTGATCGATGCCGCCGGAAAGGTGGTCTGCCCCGGTTTTATCGACATTCACATGCACGAGGACCCGGTGGAAAACGGCCGCCTGTATGATGACCCCGAACGCTCGATCTTTGCCTGCATGCTGCGCATGGGCGTAACCACCGCCGTAGGCGGAAACTGCGGCGACAGTGCCTGCCACCCTGCCGAATATCTAGAGCTTTGCCGGCAGAAAGGCAGCTGGACCAACGTGATGATGCTGGCCGCCCACGGCTGGTTCCGTGAGGCACTGACGGATGCGGATAAATACAGCCCCATCACTCCAGCCCAGCAGAAAGCCATTGCCGCTGCCATGAAGGATGCCCTTGCGCAGGGCTGTGCCGGCATCTCCTACGGCATCCGCTATATCCCGGGCATCGACCACGACGAGCTTTATACCACTGCCGCCTGCCTGCAGGGCACCGGCAAGTTCCTTGCTGCCCACATGCGGGACGATGCCGATGCCGTGTTTGCCGCCCAACAGGAGCTGATGGACTGCGGCAAAGCCCTGGGCATTCCCGTTCAGATCAGCCACATTGGCAGCATGGCTGGCTTTGGCCAGATGCGGGAGTTCCTGCGCCGGGCAGATGAAGCCCGCCTGAACGGGCTGGATATCAGCTGCGACTGCTACCCTTATGCCGCCTTTTCCACCTCTCTTGGCTCCACGACCTACGACCCCGGCTGGCTGGAACGCTA
>JAKSSN010000190.1 GCA_024403095.1 Oscillospiraceae bacterium | reverse complement strand
GGTATATGATACCTTATAGAATAACTGATAAATAGTTGACTGAAGGAGAAAAAGATTATGGCAGAAGTAATTCAGATCAATTTCAACACCTGGCGCCTGGAGGAAGAGGGCGTACGCTTTTTCCTGCTGGCCGGCAGCGAAAAGGCTCTGCTGGTGGACACCGGTATGAAAAGCCCCAATGCAAAGGAACTTGCCCAAAGCGTAACAGACCTGCCCCTGGAGCTGTGCAACACCCACGTGGACATGGATCATACCTCCGGCAACGCCGCGTTTGATACCCTGTATCTCAGCCCGGCGGAAGAGCCTTCCTACCGCACTTATGGCGGCAAAGGCACAGTGAAACCCGTGAAGGAAGGCGACATTATTGACCTGGGCGGACGTCCCCTGGAAGTGATTGACCTGCCGGGCCATACCCCGGGCAGCATTGCCCTGCTGGATGTGAATTCCGGCGCGCTCATCGGTGGCGATGCCATTCAGGATGGCGGCATTTTCCTCTTTGGCCCCACCCGTGATGTGCCTGCCTATATTCAGAGCCTGAAAGACCTGATGGCAAAACATTCCGGCCGCTTTACCGAGGTGTACACCTCCCACGGCACCTTCCCCGTGCAGCCGTCCATCATTCCCCAGCTGATTGCCGGGGCAGAAGCCATGCAGCGCGGCGAACTCACCGGCACACCCGTGAACATGTTTGGGCATGAGGCAGTCAGCTATAACATCGGCTGCGCCACCCTGCTGTGGGAACACTGAAGACAGGCGGCTGAGGTAAAAAAGCTGAGTTCTTACATTATGCGGAATATTGCCATGAGTAAATGATATTATTCTCTAAAGCCCCCGAAAACACTTTGTTTTCAGGGGACAGCTTTTGATGTGCTGAAAAAACTGCCGGCACGGCAAAGCAGGCAAATCGTCAGCGGATAAACAAAGGTTGACTTTTGTTAAAAAAGTGGTAGCATATTCCTGTCAATTTAATCTGCATCGGGGTGTTGGCGTAAGCCGGCTGAGATTGAGCCTGATATGGCTCTGACCCGGGAACCTGTTGGATAATGCCATCGTAGGGAAGTGCTTGAGAGAGTATTTTGCAGTCGGCAGGCTGCATTTTTTGTTTTTGCTGCGAGGGGATCACCGGAAGGTTCACCCTGGGCAGCAATTTTTTTTATTTTGGAGGTAACAACATGAAAACCGGCAAATGGGAACTGAAAGACATCATTATGATGGCGATCCTGGGCGTGATCTTCTCCGCCATCTACCTGGCAATTTTTGATTTTGGTATGGTCCTGTCCACCGCAATGGCCCCCACCGGCCTTTCCAACTATGCATTTGAGATCATCTACGGTGTGTGGTTCATGGCATCCACTGTGGCAGCCTACATCATCCGTAAGCCCGGCGCGGCCTTTGTGTGCGAAGTGCTGGCATCCATTGTGGAACTGATGATGGGCAACTCCGGCGGCCTTACCGTTGTGCTCACCGGCGTGATCCAGGGCGCAGGCGCTGAACTGGCATTCGCTCTGTTCCGCTACAAAAAGTGGGACCTGCTGTCCATGACTCTGGCCGGTATTTTCTCTGCCGTGTTCATCTTCTGCTACGAGCTGTTCTACCTTGATTACATCCACCTTGCACCCGTTATGCTCATCACCCAGCTGCTGGTCCGCTTTGTAAGCGCCTTTGTATTTGCAGGCCTTGTTGCAAAGCTTGCCGGCGACGGCCTTGCCAAGACCGGCGTTGTAAAGAGCTATGCCATCGGCCAGGTGAACAAGGCCGCTGCCGTTTACGACGAGGAGGAGAACTGATATGGACCATCTGAAGGTTATTTTAGACTGGTTCCCCAACACCAACCACACCGGCTATCTGCTGGCTCAGAAGCGCGGCTGGTTTGCCGAAGCTGACCTTGATGTGGAGATCTTTGGCGAAGTGCACGGCGAGCTGGAGTTGCACGGGGCAGACTTCTGCTGCGGCCCCGAGATCGCTATGCTGGAGGCCAGGAACCGCGGCCTTGCCATGACGGCCGTTGCTGTTATGACACAGAAGTGCGATTCCGGCATTGTATCCCTGAAGGAATCCGGCATCACCCGCCCCAGAGACCTGGTGGGCAAGCGACTGACCCACTGGACACCCGATTGGTTCCACCAGCCCACGAGCTAC
>JAKSSN010000019.1 GCA_024403095.1 Oscillospiraceae bacterium | reverse complement strand
AATCCCGGTTTTTCCGATGAGGAGCGTGCAAAATTCACCGAGCTGCTTTCCGCCGGATTTACTGACAGTTTCCGCTTCCTGTACCCTGGAAAAACAGATGCCTATTCCTGGTGGAGCTACCGCGCTGCAGCCAGAGAGCGCAACGTGGGCTGGCGTATCGACTATTTTGTGGTAAGCAATCGTTTGCAGAAGAAGATAAAAGATGCCTTCATTCTGCCGGAAATTATGGGCAGTGATCACTGTCCCGTGGGGCTTGAAATCGAATGGTAAAAATTGGAACCGTTGAACTGCAGGGCCGTATGGTCCTTGCACCTATGGCCGGTGTCTCGGACTTTGCTTTTCGTACGATCTGCCGTGAATGTGGGGCTGCTCTCACAGTTACCGAGATGGTAAGCGCAAAAGCACTGATGTACAACGACCCCAAGACCCCTGCCCTGCTTTATCTTCCGGAGGGAGATCATCCGGCCTCTGCTCAGATCTTTGGCCATGAACCGGATGTGATGGCGGAAGCGGCTGTAAAAGCAATTGAGATCAGCGGAGCGGAGCTGCTTGACATTAACATGGGCTGTCCGGTGGGCAAAGTAGTGAAAAGCGGCGACGGAAGCGCTCTGATGCGGGATATCCATTTGGCAGAAGAGATCGTTTCCGCAGTTGTAAAGGCATCTCCTGTGCCGGTAACTGTAAAATTTCGCAAAGGTTGGGATAACGGCAGTGTAAATGCCGTTGACTTTGGCCGTATGTGCGAAAGTGCAGGTGCAGCAGCAATTGCCGTACACGGTCGAACCCGCGCACAGATGTATGCCGGGCATGCCGATTGGGATATTATTCGGGATGTGAAGAAAGCTGTTTCCATTCCGGTGGCTGCCAACGGCGACATTTTTTCCGGTGCTGATGCAGAGCATATTCTGCGTTATACCGGCTGCGACCTTGCCATGGCCGGGCGCGGTACATTTGGCAATCCCTGGCTTTTCTCCGAAGCGAATGCGGCAATTGCGGGCGAACCGCTTCCGGATATGCCCCCGCTCTCCCTGCGCATGGATACCGCCCAGCGCCAGATTGAAATGCTCTCGTCCCGGGTTGGCGAAAAAATAGCCTGCCTTGAGGCAAGGCACTGCTTGCCCTGGTATCTTCACGGGGTCCCCTACTCGGGTGTTTACCGCCAGATGATGGTAAAAATTGAAACTCTTGAGGATGTGCGCCGCATTATCAGCGGGGTGAAAAGAGATCTGTGCTAAGCATTTGTTTATAAAAGCTGTATATTCTTGCTGTTAAAGGCTGACAAAACACTATCAATCCCTTGAATATTTTAATTTTAAGTGTATAATTATAATAATTTGAATTTCCAGTACATTTTAGGGAGTTAAGTGCTTTGAAAAAATTAAAAATTTCCAACAATGTAATTCGTCGTCTGCCCAGATACCTGCGCAAGCTGGATGAGCTCGCTGAAAACGGTGTTACCAGAATTTCCTCTTTTGATCTGGGCCAGCATCTTGGTTTTACCCCTTCTCAGATTCGCCAGGATTTCAGCTGCTTTGGTGAATTTGGTCAGCAGGGTTATGGTTATAACGTTGCAGAGCTGCGCCACGAGATTGGCACGATTCTGGGTATGGATCGCGGTCTTTCCGCAATTCTCATCGGCTGCGGCAACATTGGCCGAGCCATGCTGGATAACTTCTGTTTTTCCAACTGGGGTGTTACTCTGAAAGCTGCTTTTGATGTTAATTCCGAAATTATCGGAAGCAACTTCAATGGCATCACCGTATTCAGCATGGAAAATCTTGCTGAATACCTCACCAACAACAAGATCGATATTGCTGTTCTTACTGTTCCGAAAGAAGTTGCTAAAAACGTTGCTCAGAATCTGATTGACTCCGGAATCGGCGCCATTTGGAACTTTACCAATGTTGAACTTACTGAGCCGAACAGCCCGATCCTTGTTGAGAATGTCCACTTCTCCGACAGTCTGCTTTCCCTCAGCTACTACATTACAGAGCGGCAGAATGATGAGGCCGCAAGGCTCGCCCGTCTGGCAAAGGCGAATTCTGTTAAATAAGTTAACATCTGTAAAAAGCGCCGATCCAAATTGTGGTCGGCGCTTTCTTTCCCTATTCACTCAGTATTGTTTTGGAGGATCCTCTTATGTCTGATACTATTGCAGCCATCGCAACCGGCAGCCAGGTTTCCGCAATCGGCATCGTTCGTATGTCCGGCCCGGACTGCATTGCTATTACTGACCGTCTGTTCCAGCCTTTCGGCAAAAAACGCTTCTGCGAGTCGGAAGACCGCAAACTGGTCTACGGCAATTTGCGTGACCGGGCCGGTGACCTGCTGGATATCTGCCTGTGCACCCTGAGCCATGGGCCTTCCAGTTATACAGGCGAAGATACCGTGGAGATTCAGTGCCACGGCTCCCCTGTTGTGCTGCGCGCGGTATTGGAAGAACTTTTTGCTCTGGGCGCCCGTCAGGCCGGCCCCGGTGAATTTACCAAGCGTGCTTTTTTAAACCACCGTATGGAACTTACCGCAGCCGAAGCTGTGGTTGACATAATCGACGCTGAGACGGTAGAAAGTGCAAAAAATGCCGCCGGCCAGCTGGGCGGAGCCATTGCCGGCAGAATCAGCGGGATCTATTCTGAGCTGCTGGATATGTCCAGCCACTATCATGCCGTTCTGGATTACCCGGATGAGGACATTGAAGATTTTCTGCTTGAAAACTACCGTGCCTCTCTTGCCGGAGCAGCTGGCAGCCTGCAAACTCTGCTGGATTCCTTTCAGCATGGAAAGATCATGAACTCCGGCATTCTTACCGCCATTGTTGGCCGCCCTAACGCCGGTAAAAGCAGCCTGCTGAATCGCCTGCTTGGCTATGACCGTGCCATCGTTACCAACATTCCCGGCACGACCCGCGACACCGTGGAAGAGAAGATGATGCTGGGCAGGCTCTGCCTGCGTCTTACCGATACTGCAGGTATTCGTGAAACGGATGATGCCATTGAAGCGCTTGGCGTTCAGCGCAGCCGCAGCGCCATGGAGCGGTCCGATCTTGTTCTGGCCGTGCTGGATACAAGAGAAGGCACAGCCGCCGAGGATGCCGCGCTGCTTAAGGAGCTGGAAGCAAGCCGTAAAAAAGCCATCTGTATCATCAGCAAGAGCGACCTGGTTCAGGGCGCTGTTCAGCTTCCGGAAACCTCCCTTCCCCGTGTTGTAATCAGCTCTGTTACCGGTTCCGGTATCGACTTGCTGGAAGAAGAGGTGAACAAGCTGTTCCCCACTCCGGAGGTACCCGCCGGCGAAATTCTCACCAATGCCCGCCAGGCAGATGCGGTACGCCGTGCCTTAGAGAGCATCTGCGCTGCGCAGGATGCAGTAGTCAATGGCATGACACCCGACATTGTTCTTACCGAAGTGGAAGGAGCAATTGCCGCACTGGGTGAGCTGACAGGCCAATCGATTCGGGAGGATATTACCAACCGTATCTTCAGCCGTTTCTGTGTTGGAAAATAAGAATGGGAATAAGAAAAACAGGCTTCTGCCCCGCGGCAGAAGCCTGTTTTTCTTATACAGCATGCTTTAAAAATCTTTATACACGCGGGGGACGCGTTTACTCACGGCGCAAAGCAGCTCGTAGCTGATGGTTCCGGCTGCATCTGCCAGCTCATAAATGCTGTTTTCACGGCCAAAGATCTCCACTTCAGTTCCAACATCGGCTTCGGGAATGTCCGTAATGTCGATCATGCACATGTCCATGCAGATACTGCCGCACTGAGGTGCCTTTTTCCCGGCCACAGCAAAGCTCACCTTGTTGCTCATGGCACGGTGAAGTCCGTCGGCGTATCCGATTGGGATCACTCCCATGCGGGTTGGCCGCTGCGCAGTAAAGCGTCTGCCATAGCTGACCGTAGTGCCGGGTGCATATTCCTTCACGGCACAAATGCGGGTCATCAGGCGCATGCAGGGCTGCAGATCAAGCTTAGTGCCGCCTTCACAGCCATAAAGGATAATACCGGGGCGAACCATATCCAATGCAAACTCTTTGTAGCTCAGGGTAGCGCCGCTGTTGGCACAGTGGCGGATCTGGAAGTGAATACCGCCGCGCTCTTCAACTGCTTTAATTACATCGGTAAAGGTCTTGTACTGGGCACGGGTATATTCTTCGTTGCTTTCGCCCTCGCAGTCGGAAACGGCAAAATGAGTAAAGATGCCTTCCACCTGCAGGCCGGGAAGAGAGCAGCTCTCGATAATATCAAAAACCGACTGATCAAAGCTGTCGCCGGTGCCAAGGAAGCCCACGCGGCTCATGCCGCTGTCAACTTTGATATGGATCTTCAACGTGCCGCCTAAACGAAGCGCCTCTTCGGAATATGCATAAGCATCGGCAAAACAGCCGGTTGCCTGGGTAATATTCCAGTCGATGAGGTCACGGGTATAGCGGGCAGGCGTTTGGCCAAGGATCAGGATCGGAAGCTGCACTCCGCCGCGGCGAAGCTCCACTGCCTCATCCAGGCAGGCAACCGCCAGGTAATCTGCACCGGCTTCCTGAAGCATCAGAGCAGTACGCAGTGCGCCATGGCCATAAGAATCTGCCTTGACAACGCCAAGGAATCGCGTTTCTTTCGGAAGTCCTGCACGAATCGTTTCGTAGTTTAGACGTATGTTGTTCAGGCTTATTTCAGCCCAGGTTCTTTTCGTATTGTCCTGCATTTCCAAGGTCCCCCTATCAGCTTTTTCTCTTTATGGCAGTGTATTATAGTATCATGCTTTTCATCTGTCAAACGGATGTTTAAGCTTTTTGAATCTATTGATTCCATCCGGGAATTGGCAGCAAATTTCACCGAACTGCGGGTGCTGTTTTAATATTTTAAATCCGCCGAATTAATTCTGCCCGTATAAATCGCCTCTTTTCCCATCCTGCATAAAAAGCGCGGAGAGCTGCCAATAATCTGTTTTTCCACTTGAAATGGCAGTTAAAATGTTGTATATTGTGTAGGCTATCGCAATGAACGGGAAAATAACGCAAGAAATAGCGGTCAGAGAGAAGAGGTCACCGGCTGAAAGCCTCTTTACGGTGTTCGCGTTTAGTTCGCCCGGGAGCTCCGGCCAATCACCGGCGTTTGGGATACGTTATCGTCCCTCAAGTGCGGCATGTTTATGCCGAATGCGGGTGGTACCGCGGAAGTTTGTGCTTTCGTCCCTGTTTGGGGCGGGAGTATTTTTTTTGTTAATTCATTGTTTGTATGATAAAGGAGATACACGAATGAAAGAACTAATGCAGAAGCTGCGCGATGCTTCTCTGGAAGCAATCAGTGCCGCTGAAAACATCGATGGTCTGGAAGCCCTGCGTGTAAAGTACCTGGGCAAAAAGGGTGAGTTAACCGGCATCCTTCGCCAGATGGGTCAGCTGAGCGCTGAAGAGCGCCCTGCAATGGGCCAGCTTGCCAATGCCCTCCGCAGCGACATCGAGAACGCCATCGAAGAACGCAAATCTGCCCTCAGTGAAAAACTGATGGAACTGAAGCTGGAAGCCGAAGCAGTTGACGTTACCCTGCCTGCCAAAGATGTACGCATCGGCCACAAGCACCCCATGTATAACGTGCTGGACCAGATCAAGGATATCTTCATTGGTATGGGCTTTGAAATTGTCGACGGTCCCGAGGTTGAACTGGCTGACTATAACTTCACCAAGCTGAACATTGATGAAGGCCATCCCTCCCGCGAATGGACCGACACCTTCTACTTTGCAGAAGACAGCAGCATTCTGCTGCGTACCCAGACCAGCCCCATGCAGATCCACGCAATGGAAACCAAGCCTCTGCCCATCCGCATGATTGCTCCCGGCCGTGTTTACCGCAAGGATGAAGTTGACGCCACTCACTCCCCCATGTTCCACCAGATTGAAGGCATGGTGATCGATAAAGGCATTACTATGGCCGACCTGAAAGCAACCCTGAACAAGGTTGTTGAAAAGATCTACGGTGAAGGCACCGTTACCCGTTTCCGTCCTCACCACTTCCCCTTCACAGAACCCAGCTGCGAGCTTGATATCCGCTGCCACAAATGCGGCGGCAAGGGCTGCCCCACCTGCAAGGGCGAAGGCTGGATTGAAGTTCTGGGTGCCGGTATGGTTCACCCCAAGGTTCTCTCCGGCTGCGGTATTGATCCGGAAGAGTACTCCGGCTGGGCATTCGGTATGGGTCTTGAACGTCTTGCTATGGGCGAATATAAGATTACCGACCTGCGTCTGATCTTCGAAAACGATGTCAGATTCCTTGAGCAGTTCTGATAAAGGAGGAAGAGAAACATGAAATTATCCAGAAAATGGCTGAATGAATTTGTCGACCTTCCCTTGAGCGAAGTAGACGACCGCACCTATGCAGAAGCAATGTCTATTTCCGGCAGCAAGGTGGAAGTAACCGAAGATCTCAGCACTAAAATTGTGAATGTTAAAGTTGGCCGTATTGCTTCTATTGAAAAGCATCCCAACTCCGACCATATGTTTGTGTGCATGCTGGATGTTGGCGCAGAAGAGCCGGTTCAGATTTGCACCGGAGCATGGAACATCCATGTTGGCGACCTGGTCCCCGTTGCTCTGCACAACAGCATGCTTCCCGGCGGCGTAAAGATCACCAAGGGCAAACTGCGCGGCATTCCTTCCAACGGTATGCTCTGCAGCTTAAAGGAACTGGACTGCACCACGCATGATTTCCCCTACGGCGAAATTACTGCTGCTGCTATCCTTGGCAATTACCACCCCATTGATCCTGCAAAACCCAGCATTTCTGCCGATATCAAAGCCGGCGACAAAATTTTTGGCAAAGTAGTTGCAGCCGAAGCAACTGCAGTGGAAAATGCAGGTGTTAATCTTTGGAAGATCACTCTTGCTCCGCAGGGTGAGCTTGTTACCAACTGCCAGAACATCCATGTTGGTGATCTGGTTGCTTATGACACCGCCAAAAACCATATCTGCACCCTGGAAGATCTGCACGCAAAGCAGGAAGAATTTCCCAACTGCATCCCCGATGGTATTCTGATCCTGCATGAAGACGTAAAGCCTGGCGACGATATTGGCGTTATGCTCGGCTACGACGACCATGTGGTTGAGTTTGAAATCACTCCCAACCGTCCCGACTGTCTGTGCACCATTGGTCTTGCCCGTGAAACTGCAGTTACTTTTGGCAAGGAATTCCGCCAGCATACTCCTGTCGTAAAGGGAATCGGCGGCGATATCAATGATTACGCCAAGATCATTATTGAAGAGCCTGCACTGTGCCCGCGCTACACTGCCCGCATGGTCAAGAATGTTAAGATTGCTCCTTCTCCCGCTTGGATGTGCGAGCGTATCCGCAATGCCGGTATGCGTCCCATCAACAACATTGTTGATATCACCAACTATGTTATGATGGAATACGGCCAGCCCATGCACGCATTTGATTTCAGCTGTGTTGCAAACGGCGAGATCCATGTTCGCCGCGCTGCCGAAGGTGAAGCCATTCAGACTCTGGATGGTACTGAGCGCAAGCTGACCACCGATATGCTTTGTATCTGCGATACCGACAAGCCCGTTTGTGTAGCCGGTGTTATGGGTGGTGCAAACAGCGAGATCGTTGGCGATACCGCTATGGTTCTGTTTGAAAGCGCTAACTTTAACGGTCCTTCCGTACGCCGTACCGCAACCGCACTTGGTATGCGCACCGATGCTTCCGGCCGTTATGAAAAAGGCCTTGACCCCGAGAACACTTATGCTGCTGTTCAGCGCGCCTGCGAACTGATTGAAATGCTCGGAGCCGGCGAAGTGGTTGACGGCATTATTGATGTATATCCCGGCAAAAAGCCCCAGACCACCATTGAACTGGATGCTGCAAAGATCAATGCATTCCTTGGCACCGATATTGAAGAAGACTTCATGCGCAAGGTCCTGATTGACCTTGGTTTCACTCTGGAAGGCAACACCATTTATGTTCCCTCCTGGCGCGGCGATGTTGAGCACTACACCGACATTGCAGAAGAAGTTGCCCGTTTCTTTGGTTACAATAACATTCCGGTTGCCTTCAGCGGCGGCAACACCACCGGCGGCGGCTTTAACGAAAACCAGCTGTGCGAGCGCGCTATTGGCGAAGCACTGCGCAGCATGGGCATGGATGAGATCATCACCTACTCCTTCATCAGCCCCACCTACTACGATAAGATCCGCATGCCCAAGGATTCCGCACTGCGCGACAGCCTGAAGATCCTGAACCCTCTGGGTGAAGATACTTCCATCATGCGCACCACCATCCTCCCCTCCATGCTGGAGATTCTTACCCGCAACTATAACTACCGCAACAAGGAAGCTTACCTGTACGAAATCGGCCGTATCTACCTGAAGCGTGAAGATGGTCTTGCAGACGAGCCGAAGATTGTTTCCATCGGTTCCTATGGCCCCAATGTTGATTTCTTTGCTCTGAAGGGCTGGGTAGAAGCTCTGCTCAACACCTTTGATATCAAGAACCTGCGCTTCCGTGCAGAAAAGAACAACGCCAGCTACCATCCCGGCCGCTGCGCCAAGGTATACAGCGGTGAAACATGCATTGGCGTTCTGGGTCAGATCCATCCCGAAGTGGCAAAGAATTACGGCGTTGATGCTGAGTTCTACTGCGCTGAGCTGAGCTTCGAGACTATTTTTGCACTGAAGGGCGGCATTCCTGTTTACCAGCCGCTGCCCAAGTTCCCCGCTACCACTCGTGATATTGCTGTGATCTGCGACGAAGCTCTGCCTGTTGGCGACATGGTCGACACCATCATGGCAGCCGGCGGCAAGTATCTGAAGGAGTGCAAACCTTTTGATATCTACAAGGGTGTACATATCGTTACCGGCAAAAAATCTGTTGCATTCAGCCTTGTGATGCGTGCCGATGACCAGACCCTTACCGATGAGCATGCGGAAGAGACCGTTAAGGCTGTTCTGGATGCACTGCAGCGCAAGCATAACGCTGTTCTTCGCTAAACAGGTGTAGCTGAAATTTTCCTGTAAATTATTCTTCCTTTTCGGGAATTCTATGCTATACTATAATTAATCATTGTATTCACTTAAGGGAGAACGAAACATATGGAAGATTCTACAAGAAAGTTTGTTGCGCTCGACAGCAAGTCTGAAATGCGCGAGATCCTTTCCTCTGTGTACAATTCACTGAAGGTAAAGGGCTATAACCCCATCAACCAGATCGTAGGTTATATTCTTTCCGAAGACCCCACCTACATCACAAACTATAACAACGCAAGAACTCTGATCTGCCGTCTCGATAGAGACGAGCTCTTGCAGGAGCTTGTTCGAGTTTACCTTCAGCTGTAATTCACAGCCTGCACAAACCGATAATAAAAAAGAACCTTCAGATGAAAATCTGAAGGTTCTTTTTTATTCAACTATCTTTGCAGCAGCCGATAAAACCGCTATATGGTTATCTGATACTTCTGCAACACCTGACCTGACCCAGATGCGGATCATTCCGCTCTCCTGCCGGCAGAGGATTTCTCCTTCTTCCAGTGCCGCCAAAAGTGGAGCATGTCCCTGCAGGATGCCGATCCTTCCTCCCTGTTCAGGGAGAGAAACATAGTTTGCATTTCCCGAAAACACTTCTCCTGTGGGTGTAAGAACAACAAGGGTAATATTATCCATACACTGCCTCAGAAATCCGCTCGTTTGGCATACACTTCGTCAATACTGCCGCACATCATAAATGCCTGTTCGGGGATGCTGTCCACATCGCCGCCAAGAATTGCCTGGAATCCCCGAATTGTTTCCTGAAGGCGCACATAACGCCCCTCCATGCCGGTAAACGTTTCGGCCACATGGAATGGCTGCGAGAAAAAGCGCTGAATTCGTCGGGCACGGCTGACCGCTTTGCGGTCTTCCACGCTCAGCTCATCCATTCCAAGGACTGCAATAATATCCTGCAGCTGGCGGTATTTTTCCAGCACTTCCTGCACTGCACGAGCTGTATCATAATGCTTCTGACCAACAATATCCGGCTGGAGCATGCGAGAAGTGGAATCCAGCGGGTCAACCGCCGGGTAGATTCCAAGTTCTGCGATGCTGCGGGAAAGAACCGTTGTTGCATCCAGGTGAGCAAAGGCAGTTGCCGGTGCGGGGTCCGTAAGGTCATCCGCCGGAACATAGATTGCCTGCACAGAGGTGACAGAACCATATTTTGTTGAAGTGATTCTCTCCTGCAAGGCACCCATTTCTGTAGCCAGAGTCGGCTGATAGCCAACTGCGGAAGGCATACGGCCAAGCAGAGCAGATACTTCAGAGCCGGCCTGCGTGAAACGGAAAATATTATCGATAAAAAGAAGAACATCCTGTCCCTCTTCGTCACGGAAACTCTCAGCAATTGTAAGGGCTGAAAGCGGAACGCGAAGACGTGCTCCTGGCGGTTCATTCATCTGGCCAAACACTAATGCGGTTTTATTGATAACGCCGGATTCAGTCATCTCATTCCACAGGTCATTTCCTTCGCGGCTTCGCTCGCCAACACCGGCAAACACTGAATATCCGCCGTGCTCATAGGCAATGTTGCGGATCAGCTCCATGATCAGAACTGTTTTGCCCACACCGGCGCCTCCGAAAAGGCCGATCTTACCGCCGCGCGCATACGGGACGAGAAGATCCACTACTTTAATTCCTGTTTCCAAAAGTTCAGTCGCAGGAAGCACCTCGGTAAAAGGCGGCGGATTGCGATGAATGGAATGGTATTCCTTTGCGTTTACGGGCCCTTTTCCATCGATGGGTTCACCAACTACGTTAAACATTCTGCCTAAAGTTGCCTCTCCCACCGGCATGCGAATCGGGCTTCCGGTATTGATTGCCTGCAATCCGCGGGATAGTCCGTCCGTGGATGATAAGGCGATGCAGCGCACAGTTCCCTGTCCCAGCTGCTGTACTGTTTCAAGGATCACGTTCTGGCTGCCATGATTCACGATTATTTCATTATGAAGCTCCGGCATGCTTCCCATAGGGAAGCGGATATCTACAACCGGTCCTATCACCCTTGTAATTATGCCGTTTTCCATATTCTATCCTCCATATGCATCCCGCTTCAGTGCTGCAGGTCTGCCAAAGCATTGGCACCGCCAATGATCTCAGATATTTCCGTTGTAATGGCCGACTGCCGAAGATGGTTCAGCTTTTGATTCAGTTCCCGAATCAGGTCCTCGGAATTGTCGCTGGCTGCCGTCATGGCATTCAGGCGGGCAGCATGCTCCCCTGTTTTTGCTTCCAGCAGGCAGGAATATACCACGTTTTGCAGGTACATTTCCATCAGGCCATTCAACAGCTCGTCTTTTCCCGGTTCACAGATGTAATCCACGCCGGCACTGGTATTCTCTTCATCCGAAGGCATTACTGGGAGCAGCACCTGGCTTACAGGCAGCTGAGAGATCGCTGACTGGTAATGCTGGTATACAAGAACTATTTTATCTGCTTTTCCGGTAAGATACAGTTCTTTTAAATAATCCGCCAGTTCCTGCGCCTGCGCCGATGTTGGGGTGTCGCCAATTTCATCAAAGGCACGCAGGATCGTCCACTCTGTTGCAGCAATTGTCTCTTTTCCCCAGCGGCCGCAGGTCACTACCGAAACCTCTGCTGCTTCTTGCTCTATTCTGCTTTTCGCATAGCTGAGAAGGGCAGAATTATACATTCCGCAAAGGCCGCGGTTTCCAACCACAAGCACATAACAGATCTTTGTTTCTTCTCTTTTTACAAAGAGAGGATTTTTTGTTTTGCCATCTGCTGCAACGCGATGAAGTATCTCGGAGCACTGTTTGGCATAGGGGCGCAGTGTTACCATAGATTCCTGGCACCTGCTGAGCTTTGACGCAGCCACCACTTTCATCGATCGGGTGATCTGCAGAGTGCTTTGGGCGCTGATCAGTCGTTTTTTAATTGTACGAGTATTTTCCAACCTTCAACGCCCCTTTCTTTTCATGCTTCTGTTATTTGCCGGAAAATGCACAGGAAAATGCTTTTGCGGCATCCATTAATTCCTTCATCTGATCAGCAGACAGCTTTTTCCCGCTGTTTACCTGTGCTTCCAAAAGCGGGCATTTGCTTTTCACATACTGAACCAGTTCCTTTTCATAAGCCGCAATGCGATTGATCTCAACTTCATCTGCAAGCCCCTGGTTCACAGCCTGAATCGCAATGATCTGGTCGCAAGCAGGAATCGGCTGGAATTGAGGCTGCTTCAGCAGCTCCGTTAAGCGATCCCCTCGGGCAAGTGTCTTGCGGGTAGCCACATCCAGGTCTGAGCCGAACTGGCTGAACGCAGCCAGTTCACGATACTGTGCAAGGTCCATGCGCAAACGTGCCGCAGCCTGTTTCATGGCTCCGGGCTGTGCACTGCCGCCCACACGCGAAACCGAAAGGCCCACACTTATGCCCGGGCGAATACCTGCATTAAACAGATCGCTTTCCAAAAAGATCTGACCGTCTGTGATCGATATCACATTCGTAGGAATATAAGCGGAGATATCCCCCGCCTGTGTTTCAATAATCGGGAGTGCTGTCATACTTCCTCCGCCCAGTTCCTTGCTCAAATGAGCAGCACGCTCAAGCAGACGGGAGTGAAGGTAAAAAACATCACCGGGATAAGCCTCGCGTCCTGGGGGGCGATGCAGCAGAAGTGAGATCTCACGATACGCCACAGCGTGCTTGGAAAGGTCATCATATACGATCAGCACATCTTTGCCCTGATACATAAATTCCTCTGCCATTGCAGCACCGGCATAAGGTGCGATATAAAGCATCGGAGCAGGTTCACTGGCTGAGGCACAGACAACCGCTGTATATTCCATTGCGCCATAATCTTTCAGCTTGTTTACAACACCCTCGATGGTGGAGTCCTTTTGGCCGATTGCCACATAAATACAAATAACATTCTTATTCTTCTGATTGATGATGGCATCCAGCGCAATTGCTGTTTTACCTGTTTGACGGTCGCCGATAATCACTTCTCGCTGTCCGCGCCCGATGGGAACCAGCGCATCAATTGCCTTAATTCCCGTCTGCAGCGGAGAATTCACCGGCTGACGGGCAAGCACAGCAGGCGCCGGGCTCTCGATGGGTCGATAGCGCCCTGTATGGATCTTCCCTTTTCCGTCAATGGGCTTACCCAAAGCATTCACAACACGGCCGATCAGGGCATCTCCTACAGGCACCTCAATAATGCGGCCGGTCCTGCGTACCTCGTTTCCTTCTTCCAGATGGCTGTAATCCCCCAGCAGAACAGCCCCAACGCTGTCTGCCTCCAGGTTCATTACCATTCCTCGCAGCCCGTTGGGGAAGCGCAGCATTTCGCCTGCCATTGCATCCGAAATACCATGAATCGTGCAAATTCCATCCCCCAGGCTGGTTACGACCCCGCTCTGATACTTATCAATGCTCACTCTCAGCTCTGTCTGTATCTCATCCAGAGTGAGATCGCCGTCTTTACGCACGTTGGCCTCGATCGCTTCACCTGTACGATACAGCATGTGGCTGAGCGTTCCATCATACACCGTGTCGCGGATCTGCAGCTTCAGCCCACCCAGGATAGAAGGGTCAGTAACCGTGTGAAACACGATCTTGCTGGACGGAACCCCAAACTTTTCTGCCACCAGTTCGCGGATCATCTCCTGCAGTGCTATATCTGTAGACTGCGCCATCGTTAATGTTACCGGAAATGGATTACCCGCCTGAATCTCGGTTCGGTCAGAGATTGTAACCTCCAGCATATCCGGGAGAATTGCTGCAAAGCGTTCCGACAGAGCGCGAATTGATTTATGCTCAACATTGTCCGCAATGATTTTTCTTGTTGCCTGTATCAGCTTTGCAGAGCTTTTCTCCGCCATTTCGGACTGGATGCCAAGAATTACTCTATCATCTTTTCGGTCGTTATCGCTGTATGCAAGCTCCTGCGCCATCATTCGGCGGCGTACAGAACGGAAGCGTTCCTGTTCTTCCACGTGCTGTTCTGCTTTTTTGCGGATCTCAAGTGCTTTCTTTTCCCCATCGGAGCGAATTTTTTCAAGCCGGGGCTGCAGCTCGGAATACTCCGTCTGAGCCTTCTCTGCTTCCTCCAACCCATTCGCAATCGTTTGCGAATAGTCCCGGATCGCCTTGATGACCAGCTTTCTGCCCACCAGGAAAAGAACCGCCGCTATAATTAAAAAATTGATCAGGGCTGTGACAATGCTCCATTCATGCAGCATGGCACCAGTCCCCCTTTCTCTGCTATGAATTTAAGTGATTATTTCTCCTTCCCGTAGGAAAGGACCAGTGAACGGGCAACTTCAAGCGCCAGCATTTTCCGGTGAGCCGCCAATTCGTTTTCTTCTTCCTTTGCTATGCGCCCGGCGTCCTGATGCGCCGCTGCACGGGCAACCTTTGCAGCTGCTCTTGCATTGCGCACAGCTTCCTTATCCAGCCGATCATTTTCCTCTTCGGCCTTTCGCATCTGAGTCGCTGCTTCGCTTTCCGCTGCAGCACAGAGGGCTTCGGCCTCAGCCTCGGCTTCCATGATTGCTGTTTTCGCAATCTCTTTATTCTCTGCGCCGGAATTCAGCCGCGCAGCGCGTTCATCCATAAAGCGCAGCAAAGGCCGGTATAAAAAGCGATTCAGCAGGAAGAAGAGAAGGAAAAAGTTTACTATGGTCCAAATGACTTCGGACGGGTTGATACTCAACATAGTCCTTTTCTTCCTTCCGTAATATCAGATCTTTGCCACAAGCATGAATGCGATCAGCAAAGCGTAAATGCACAATGCCTCGATCAGACCAAGTGCAAGGATCATAGCCGTCTGCAGTTTGCCTGCCAGTTCAGGCTGGCGTGCCATAGATTCCATAGTTTTTCCTGCCACCAGGCTCTGTGCGATTGCAGCACCTGCAACACTGATTGCCATCATAAGTCCAACTGCCATTGCAATTGTTCCGCCCATAAGATTACCTCCAAATTAATATGATTCAAATTAGTTGATTACTGCCGGTTCTTTATTCTTCTGCTTCCACTTCAACTGCTTCAGCAACATAAATGGAAAGCAGCATTGTAAACACCATTGCCTGAATAAAACAGAAGATCAGGCTGAGCACATTCATCAGAATTGGCATTCCGATTGCAAAAATACGGTACAGATTCTCCGTCACCAGTTCTTCGCCATACATATTGCCGTAAAGACGCAGTGCCAGGGATAACGGACGGATAAACTGCTCCAGAATTGTAATTGGCAGCAGCAGAACAACCGGCTTTGTAAAGGAAAGCAGATACTCCTTGAAGCCCCGCTCGCGTATTCCCAACGTGTGGGTGGTAAAAAAGGCTACCACTGCCAGGCCGGCCGTAACAGAAAGGCAGGCAGACGGCACCGAGAACCCAACGATATGCCCTGCTCCCGGTATTTCACCGGTGTAATTGCTGACAATTATAAAAATAAAAAACGTCGCAAAAACAGAAAAATACTTCCTTGCATATTTTTCGCCAAGGTTCTGTGCGAAAAACTTTTCCAGCCGGGTAACCGCAATTTCAGCCAAAGCCTGCAGCGGCCCGGGCACGTCCTTTAGATTCCGGGTTGCAAGGATGGAAATGACGGTAAGCAGCAGGATGATTGCCCATGTGGTAGTGACGGCTCCTGTTACTTCCAGCGGTCCAATGTGAAACAGAACATTTGCTGTCTCTTCCATAGAATCACCTCCTTATAAGTGGGTCAGTGACCCAAACATTAATATTATAGTCATTTGTTTAATAAGTGTCAATCTATCGACAGCCGTACGAATGCTTTCAACCATATCTATATCTTATGCCTTAAACTGCCTTTAGTTATATCAAATATCAGCTTTTCTTTGTGCCTGCTTTACGTCCTAAGGCTCTTGCATGTGCGGGTTGCTCATTGTGGATAAAGTGCACAAAAGATTGAAATATTTCGTTCAGCAAATACAGAAGAACCTACGTTGTTACAGCTTTCACAAAGGCTTATTCTTATTGTAGAGAGATTACTCCTTAAAAAATCAAAAACTAAGATGTCCGCGGACAGAAATGGAGGAGCCATGAAAAAACTTTATACCCCAGTATCGATCAATAAGCTTGAACTGAAAAACAGAATCGTAATGTCGCCCATGAGCATCGGCCATACCGTAAAGGGAAAAATTACCGATGACGTGGTTGAGCTTTACCGCAGAAGAGCTCAGGGCGGCGTTGGCCTGATTATTTTTGCAAATATGCAGTGGGACAAAGTCCGCTACAACCCCAACCACGGTGCTATGCTGGTTGATCCTGCAGACTGCGATCTTACCGCTGAAAACGATTATATCCCCATGCTGAAAAAGCTGACCGACGGCATCCATGAGGGCGGCTCCAAGGTTTTTGCCCAGCTGATGAACCGCGGCCGCTGCGCAAATCGCGCCAGCATCCAGGGCCAGCAGGCAGTTGCTCCTTCCCCCATTCCCGGCAGATATACACACTTTGAAATGCCCAAGGAGCTGACGGTTGAAGAGATCCATGAGTTTGTTCAGTGGCAGGCAGAGGCTGCTGTTAACGCCATGAAGGCCGGCTTCGACGGCATTGAAATCGAGACGAACTCCGGCTATCTCTATGGTCAGTTTTGGTCTCCTCTTACCAACCACCGTACGGATGAATACGGCGGAAGCCTTGAGAACCGCACCCGTTTCATGGTTGAAACTCTCGCCGGCATCCGCGAGGCCGTCGGTCCTGACTACCCCATCTCCCTTCGTGTCAGCGGCAGCGACCTTCTGGAAGGCGGCTGCAATGGTGATGATATCTGCGATATCTGCGAGCTTTTGGATAAAACCGGTTATGTAGATGGCTTTTCCATCACCGCCGGATGGCATGAATCCGCTGTGCCTCTTATCACCATGGAAGTTCCTCACGGTGCATGGTCCTACCTTGGCCGTGCGATCCGCGCCCGCGTTAAAGCTCCTGTTGCCATGGGCATGCGCATGAACATACCCGTTGCCGAAGATCTGATCGAACGCGGCGATTTCGACGCGATCGTAATGGGTCGTCCCCTGCTTGCCGATCCCGACGCTGTTAAGAAAGGCATGGCCGGCCGGGCCGACACGATTCGCCCCTGCGTTGGCTGCAATGCTCTTTGCCTCGACATGGCAATGCTGGCAAAGCCCATTGGCTGCATCGGCAACTACGAATGCAACCGTGAGCTGGAACTTGCTGACGAAAACGGCAAGCTGCCCACTGAAGTGAAAAGCCCCAACCCTGAAAACATTCTTGTGATCGGTGCCGGTCCTTCCGGCCTGGAGTTTGCCCGCGTTGCTGCTCTGCGCGGCCATAAAGTAACAATTTGGGAAAAGAGAAACCGTACCATCGGCCTCTCCCTCTTCGCTGCAACTCCTCCCAGAAGATTCGATATCCGTTACCTCGGCCAGTGGCTGGATCGTACCTGCCGTGAGCTGGGCGTAGAGATCGTTCTGAACAAGGAAGCAACTGCCGAAGATATTCTTGCCGCCTCCAAGGATTATGACCGCGTAGTTCTTGCCTGCGGTTCCAAGGCAAGCATTCCTCCCATTCCCAGAGATGAGAGCGTTCCCGTGGTTCACGCATGGGATGTATTCGAAGGCAAAGCACAGCTTGGCAAAAACATTGTTGTTGTTGGCGGCGGTGACGTTGGTGTGGAAGTTGCAATGTACATGGGTGAAATGGGAACCCTGTCTGCTGAAGAACTCCGCTTTATGATGATCTACAAGACCGAACCCTATGAAAAACTGCAGGAACTGCTGAACAAGGGTGTTCACAACATTGCGATCGTAGAAATGGGCCCGAAGTTTGCTCCTGACATTAACCCCGGCAGCCGCTGGTCCATTGTTGCCAGAACCAAGCAGCTGGGTGTTAAGATGCTGAAAGAGACTCGCGTGATTGAGATCACCAAGGAAGGCGTTGTAGTTGAAAACGCCGACGGCAAGCAGACGCTTCCTGCCGATACTGTGGTTATTGCAGCCGGCGCAAAGCCCAACGATGACCTCTATAAAGCCCTGGAAGGCAAGATTGAAAAGCTGAACATTATCGGCGACGCCGTAAAGGTTGCCCGTATTCCTAACGCCATCGAGGCCGGCTACACCCTTGCCGCCAGCATCTGA